>UQQT01000024.1 GCA_900543395.1 uncultured Oscillospiraceae bacterium
TAAGCAGTCCTCCTTAAAGGTACTGACCATAGTATAGCAGATATTCGTGTAAAAATCAATGAAATTCCCTTGGATTTTCGCACTAATCAACACGATTATTTTTTCTAGCCTTTCACGATACGACACGAACACCGCAATTTCTGCATTTTATACCTCTCCGAACTTGGTCGTCATCAACTTATAAAGCTCGGTATTGCGGGGGAACTTGTTGACAAACGGCACAAGAGAGATGTCAACCTTGAGAAGCCCCTGTCCTGCGCTTCCGGCTCGTCCTGCTTCAACAGCTCCTCACGGAAGTCCTGCAAGGTCGGCGGCGTTCCCGTATAGTTGACTTTCCTTGCAAAAAAAGATGGCGAATGACCTCTTTCTGAAAAGGGTGAAAAAAGGCAAACCGCCTGCCGTTTATAGATAACCCCCGGATCCGCAGATATTTATGCGGACTTATTTATTTTATCATACTTTTGTTTTTATGCAGATACTTTGCATAAATAATCTTAAAACGACAAAAATTTACGGCTTTGTTTTTACTTTAAAATCACTGTGAATTCGATTTCGTTTTTGCTCGGGGCGGTTGCTTTTATCGAACCCGAATGTGCGAGCGCGACGGATTTCGCCATTGACAGCCCTATGCCGAATCCTCCCGAGGATGAGCGCGACTTGTCGACTCTGTAAAATCTGTCGAACAGCTTGCCGAGTTCCTTTTCGTCGATTTTTTCACATGCGTTCGACTGCTTTATCTCTACGCCTTTTCTTGTCTTTTTAAGTGAGAGCGTTATGGGCGAAGAGGGGAGCGAATATTTGACCGCATTGTCGAGCAGAATCGATATCAGCTGACGGCATGCGTACTCGTCGCCGTTGTAAATTATACCATCCTCATTAGTTATAATGAGGTCGTGTCCGTTCGACTTTGCGAAGTCTCTGAATGACTCCGCTGTTTCGGTAACGGCTGCGCTTATGTCGAAGTCGCTTTTCTGAATATTCGACGACTCCTCGTCCGTGCGGGCGAGCGATACGAGCGAATTTACGAGGCGCGTCAGCTTTTCGGTCTGAAGCAATGCCTTGTCTATCCACTTCTGTTTGCCTGTCTCCATTTCGAGAACCTTCAGACTCGTTCCGATAACCGTTATCGGGGTTTTTAATTCGTGTGACGCGTCGGTTATAAACTGCTTTTGTCTCAACGTGCTCTGAACGACGGGGTCGACGGCGCGCCCCGCGAAGATTTTGACGGCGATATACACGCCGATTATGCACACAGCGGTCGAAATTACGGACAGCAGGGCGATTGATTTAAGCGAGCTTAATTCGTCAGAACAGTCGAGAAATACCGCCATGCGCCTGTCGGGCTGTGTTTCGGTTATTTTGTACTTAAAACCGTTTGTATATCCCGAATTCGAATTTCTTGATAATATAATGTTGATATATTCTCCCGCGTCCGACTCTCTTACGGAAGCAATGTTTTCGAGTTCCGCCTTGTCAAGCGTTCCGTCCGACGAATAGAACAGCACGAAATATCTCGTCGAATATGCGGATTCTCTTGAAAAACCGCCCATTGGCGAGAAATTCCCCGTTTTTTCCGCGGGCGGAGTCTGCCCGTCGGGCGCAGTCGGCTCGTCCGTCTTTTCCGGACGGTTTCTGCCGAATATGTTTTCGGGGATTCTGCCCTTGTTTTCGCTTATAATGTTTAACATGCTGTCGAGTTTCGAGTCGACGAATGCGAAATTCGCAATGTTTATTATCGTTCCGAATATAACAAGTACGGCGGTTACGGATATCATGGCGATTTTAATAAATTTTTTCTTTAATTTATTAACCATTTCCCGCCTCCATGATATATCCGAGTCCACGGCTTGCCTTAATCGTAATCGAGGAGCCGACGGATTTTAATTTTTTTCTTAAATTCGAAATGTGAACCCACACGACGTTGATCTCCGCTTCGCTGTCCCAGCCCCATACGCGTTCCATTATCGTATCGGCTGAAAAAACGACGTTAGGCGAACGCAGAAAAAGCTCGATTACCTTGTATTCCGTCGCGCTTAAACGAACGCTTCCGTTTTTTGATGACATAACGGAGCTTGACGGGTCGAGCGTCAGGTCGGAATATTTCATAACGGTAGGCTTATAATCGCCCGAACGGCGGAGCATTGCGCGGACTCTGCACAGAAGCTCGTCCGGTGCAAAGGGCTTTGGCAGATAGTCGTCCGCCCCCGCGTCGAAGCCCGTTATGCGGTCGTCCTTTTGAGTTTTTGCGGTCAGCATCATGACGGGAATGCTGACTCCGCCTGCTCGAAGCATTTTCAACGCTTCGATTCCGTCGCGCTTTGGCATCATCACGTCGAGAATGACCGCGTCGTAATTGCCGTTTAACGCGTAGTCGTACGCGTCCTCGCCGTCATGAACCACGTCCGCCGTGAATTGATTTTTTTCGAAAAATACCTGTAACGCTTCGGCGAGATCGACCTCGTCCTCGGCTATAAGAATTCTCATATTTATCACCGTATACATAATATAATGCGAACCTAAAATGAAGCTAAACAATAATTTACCGCGCTGTACGCAGTAAATTATTGCAGTGAACAGCAGTCAGCGGGCAGTGGTTAGAAATTACGCAATACTGACTGCTGACGGCTGTTCACTGATCACCGAAACGATAATTCATATTTGATAAATTACCGTTTCCCCTTTTTCCAGCGAATAAATATAAGCCGTGTCGACGTCGAGCCGTAACGTCTGTCTCATAGCGAGAATATAAATTTCCATCTGTTTTTTATAACGTTCGATAAGCTCCGAGGGGTCGCTTATTTTGTCCGTTTTATAGTCGACGACGTACGCTTTTCCGTTCTCTGTGAACACCGCGTCCGTCATGCCCTGCACGAAAACGGGTTCGTTCCCCGCATAATCGGGCAGATTTTCGTCGAACATGTATGCAGGCAGAAACACTGCAAACTGTTTTTCCCTGTACAGCTTATCTGCGTTTTTCATTCTTGCGCAAAGCTCGCTTTTCAAAAATCCCTTTATCTTATTTTCGAGCAGAGCTTCGCCCTGTTTTTCGCTCAATTTTCCCGAGTCGATAAGACGGCGCTTTTCTTTTTCGAAGTCAATTAGCGCGTTGTCGAAATCGCACGACTGCAAAAAAATGTGATTCGCCGTACCGCGTTCTCCCGGAGTCATGCTCTTGCCCGAGAGGAACGCGGGCTTGCTTTTTGCAAAAAATTCGGGAGTGAATTTATTTTTTTCGAATTCGGACGCCGTACGCTTTAACGGAATCAAACCGAACGCGGGTTCGGGATAGACGAACGAACAGCGTTTTTCGAGTTCTTTTATAACGTTTTCGTCGGGTTTAATGTCCGGCTGTTCTTCGTCCGATGAGAAAGAATCCCCCGTTTCGTCGATTACGAATTTTATCGAAAAATCCCCGTCACTGCTTATTATATCGCCGAACGCGCAGTCCTTTCTTATCAGCGTCGAATCGGGGTGGCGAATGTACGCGCCGAGCATCCAGTCAAGATAACTGCCCGCGCCGACCGCCTCGAAATACCCGAGCCTGTCCGCGCCTGCCGTGAGCAGAGCCGAATTTATCCTGTCGGTAACGCTGTTTACGTGCGCGACGGTTATTATTTTTTCTTTCGCCCTCGTAAGCGCGACGTAGAGAATACGAAGCTCCTCTGCACGCATGCTCTTTTTTGTGCCGATTCTTGCGGCGGCGTAGCTTAACGTGTCGTATTTTATAAAATTATCGGGGTCGTATATCTTCATTCCGATACCCGTTGCGGAGTCGAGAATCATTCCCCTGTTCAAGTCGGAGTCGTTGAATTTCGACGAGCAGTCGGCGAGAATAACAAACGGGAATTCGAGTCCCTTTGACTTGTGAATACTCATGATTCTGACAACGTCCGCCGAAGCCGAAACATCCCCGCCCGCGGGAATCTGAGCTCCGTTCTTCATGCTTTTGTTAACGTATGAAATGAATCCGCCGACTCCGCCCGCCGTGTTTTCCTCATACTGCGAAGCGAGCGAGGAGAGCATGTATAAATTCGTACGCCTGCCCTCGCCGTGATTCATTGCCGACACGACCGAGGCAAACGGCGTTTCCTCGAGCAGGGCGGAGACGTATTCTCCTACCCCCATAATGCCCGACAGATCGCGGAACGAGCGGATGTCGCGAACGAATCGTGCGCATTTTTCGTCGCCGTTTTCTCCCGCCGTTCTGACCGCGTTGAAAAGCGTTTCGCGTCTGTGCGCGCTTCTTATCTCCGACAGCTCGTCGGGGGTAAAGCCGTACACGGGCGAGTACATGACAGAGAGCACGGAAACATCGTCGGACGGGTTGTCGACCGCCTTAATAAGTGACATAAACATGGTGATTTCCGTCGTGTCGAAAAGGCTTCTGCGTTTTTCGGCATACGCGCCTATGCCCATGTCGTTTAACGCCTTTGAATATATTTCGGCTTTGGTTTTCGTGCTTCTTAAAAGAACGCAGAAGTCGCGCGGAGAGCATTTTCTGTATTTCCCGCCGTCCTTAACCGTAACGCCCTCGTCGAGCATTGATTTTATAAGCCTGCCGATATATTTTGCGTCGCGCTCATGGTCGGTCGAGGACTCGGGGATAAAATGCATTTCGAGAGCTCTGCCGTCGTTTTCGTCGTAAAGTCTGCCGTAGTATAATTTTTCGTCCGAATTATAATCGATACCCGCAAACTTCCTCGTCATGGTGTATTCGAAAAGGTAATTGACCGCCTCGAGAACGCCTTTTCTCGAACGGAAGTTTTTAGAGAGAATGATTTTCGACGGGCTTGTCTTTCCGTCGTAGGGAGCGTAGGAATCCGACCGCGCCATGAATATGTCGGGTCTTGCCATTCTGAACGAATATATGCTCTGCTTTACGTCGCCGACGGTGAAAAGGTTGTTCCCGTTCCTCGATATTGAGGAAAACAGCATATCCTGCGCGTCGTTCGTGTCCTGGTATTCGTCTATTAAAATCTCCCTGTAATTTTGAGAAATATTCTTTGCAAGCTCGGTCGGACTGCCGTCGGAATCTATGAGAATTTTTAACGCCATGTGCATGAAGTCGGAGAATTCGTAGGCGTTGCGCATTTCTTTTAACTCGCCGAGATATTCCGAATATTTTTTCGCGCACAGGCATATCTCGCCTACTATCGGGGCGAGCGTTTTTATGTCGTTTTCGTTTTCTTCATCCGTCGCGCAGAACATGGAGGCGATTTTTTTAAGAGACTCGCGCGCGTACTTTACCGCGCCTTTTACTCTCAATGCCTGACTGTCGTTCGAATGCCCTCTCGGAGCCGTTCCGACCTTCGGAAGCGAGGCTTTGTTTATTTCTCCGACTGTTTCGTTCCAGCAGCCGGAGTCCGTTATTTCGATAAGATAGTCGAATACGTCCGAAATCGCAAGAAGCCCCGCGCCGTACGCCTTTGAGAACATCTCGTCGTTTTCTATCGAATTATACGCCGACATAAGCACGTTTCTGCAAACCTCGAAGCCGTCGCGTGCGTACTCTCTGATTATATTTTTCCATTTATTCGTTCCGTCCGCGTTTAAATACATATCCCGCACGGAGTCTATGTACTTGTCCGGGAACGGATAGGACAGCGCGTTTTCGTACAGCTCGAGAATCCTGTCGCACAAATACGTGTCGCTGCCCGCAGCCCCTGTCGTGTATACCAATTCGCGGTAAATCTCCTTGTCGCTCTCCTCGTCCATGACGCGGTTCATTGCTTCGGAGCTCATGTTTTTCTTATCCGAATCGTCGAGAACGGTGAAATCGGGTTCAATGCCGAGGACGTGATAATTTTCCCTGACCGTTCTGATGCAGAACGAGTCCATGGTGCAGATCGTAGCCTCGGGGAGCTTCATTCTGACCTCGGAATAAAACGCGTTGTCCGGGTGCGTGCAGATAAGGTCGTTTACCGCCCTTGAAATACGCTCCCTCATTTCCGCAGCCGCCGCGTTCGTAAACGTTACCGCGAGAATTTCGCTCGGATGAACGGGGTCGTCTTCGTCGGTCAGAAGTCCTATGATACGCTCGACAAGAACCGCCGTTTTGCCCGAACCCGCCGCCGCGGAGAGCAGGAGAGTTCCGCTTCGCGCCCTTATCGCGTCGGACTGTTCCTTTGTCCACTTTTTACCTGCCAACGTCATTCCCCTCCCCGTCGTCAAAAAGCCAGCTTTCGTCCGTGCCTATAATATTTTCGTTTCCGTCGCCGTCCTCGCGCCTGCAGACCGCGCGGTAGTCGCAGAATTCGCATGTGCGTTCGTACGGGTGCGAGAGTGTGGGCTTTATCTCTATACCGCCCGAGTGAAGCTCCTCTGCCGTTTCTATAACCGCTTTGTCGACGGCTTCTTTTAATTTTACGAATTTATCGTACGTCAGCGCGTAGCTTCCGGGTTCTCCGTTTTTTATAATCTTATTCGACAGAAAAACGCCCGTACCCGACGAATCCATACCCGTTATGACGCGTTCGTCGCATAGAATTACGCCGTTCATCCTGCCGTTGTTTATTCTCGTTTCGTCGATCTTCTCCTGTCCCGCGTTTCGCCCGAGAGAAATGTCGCCTAACTTCGCGGGCAGATACAGCACGCCCGCAGGAACCACGTTTCCGTATCTGTCTCCCCCGTTTTTCCACAGGCACATAAGGTATATGAGCATTTGCAAATTGAGTCCGTACGGAACGTCGGAGAGTCTGAAATCCTTTCCGCCCGTCTTATAGTCGATTACACGCACGAAAGCCTCGTCCCCCGACTTCATAACGTCAACCCTGTCGACGATTCCGTGAAGCGATATCGTTCCGCCGCCGGGCAGGGAGAGCGTGTATTCCCTGACCTCGCCGTCTTTTCCTATATTCAATTCGACATCCGCCGTTTCGAATTCGCATGACGAAAACTCGGCAATAAGCCGTCTTAAAATAACGTCGATTGTGTCCCCGATTCTTCGAAGTCTGTAATCGAGTCTCGGGTCGGATTCACCGCTCATCTGATTTAAAACGTATTCGTCCGTGTATTTTCTGATTTCACTGCGCCGTTCGGCTTCGTCCATTTCGATAAGCTCTTTGTTTGTATGGAATCTGAATATATTTTCGAGTACGTAATGCACGACCAGACCGTGAACCGCGGAGTTAAGCTCGGCTTTTTTCAGTGCCTTTACCCGCAGTCCGAATTTGCAGAAGTACCTGAAAGGGCATTTGTGATAGTCCTCTATCGCGCTGGGCGAGAGGTACATGTCTTTGCCGAACAGGTTTTCGGCGTTCTCTCTTTTTTCGATTTTTGCCGTCTGTCTGTACGCCGCACGTTCGAGGGCAAGAACGCTTCCCGTGTATTTTTCGTCTCTTTTTATAAACTCTCTCAACGCCGCCGCTTCGAGCGTACGTACGGTGAAATTCTCCGCCGCCGTTTCGAATACCGACTCGGACGTTTCCGTTTTTTCAAGCGGGGAAAGCTCCGCCGTTTCGACCTCTCTGCACCCGGGGACGATTCTTTTTACCTCTCTTAATATCTCCGACTCGCTTTTTTGAGAGCCGTCCGCGTCCGAGCATGAACACGATACGAACAGCATGTCCGACGGGGTTGAAACGCATCGGCAGACGAGGTATCTCTCCTTTGAAGCGAAAACCTCGCCGTCCTCGTAAAGCTCGACGTTTCGGCTTTTAAGCGCGCGCCGTTCGGATTCGGTCAGAACGAAGCTTGCCGAATTCTTCTGCGGAAAAACGCCCTCGTTCGCCCCTGCAATAAACGCGACTTTGATATTTTCGACTCTGATTCTGAGCGCGTCGCCGACGGTGACTCTGTCGCGTTCGCGCGGGATGTCGCCTGTTTCGGCTTTGTCGATAAATACTCTGAAAAGCTCGTAAAATCTCTTCGGGGTTATGTTTCTGTCGTTTAATACGTTGTTAAACGAGTCGAGCAGAACCATAAATTCGTCCCATATTGTTTCGCTTCTCAGCGCGAGATCCTCTCTGCCGTTTTCACACAGCTTTTTCGCCGTTTTGAGCATGTTTTTATCCGCCGATGAGCGTATGAGAAAATCATACAGAGCCTTTACACATTCGGAGGCTGTGTCCGCTTTTTCGAGGTCTTTTTTTAAATTTATAATAGGCGTAATTATTTTTTTACGCGATTCGTTTAATTTTCCGAGTCTTTTTTTTGCGTTTTCATCCGTTTCGAATCCGTAGCCGTCGGGATGCTTTGTCCATTCGTTCAGCCATTCCGAGGGCGAAATATCCCACACGACTGTGTAGTTTTCTATATCCGCAGTCTCGTTTTCGTTTAAGTCGCTGTACAGCGACGTTTTTAAGCATTTTAAAATGTGTTCGGTATCGAAGCTTTTAACCGCGCAGTAAAGCGCGCCGTCGGCAAGACGCGCGAGGGGCGTGTTTTTAATAAGGAGAGTCTCGTCCCGAAAGAAATTTACGCCGTATTTTTTAAACTGCGCGGGGAAGTATTTTGAAAATGTTCCGCCTCTGCCGATTACGGCGAAGTCGGAATATCTGTACCCGTTTTCCCTTACGAGTCTGCGGATCATACGCGATATGTACGCCGCTTCGTCCGCCGGGTCTTTTGCCCTGCACAGCGTAACGCGCGCTGTTTTGTTTTCGAATGTTTCGGGAACTGGCGAGTAAATGTTGTCCGACAGAATTTTCAATTCATCCGACTTTTCGACTTCGTATTCGCATTTTTCGGCGGAAATTTTGACGGATAATCTGTTCGCCGCCGATTTTAAACGGCCGGCGGTGCCGAACGTGTAGTAAAACACGTCGGTTACGCTCTTTTTGCCCGAAACCGCGTCGCAGCATACGGTGATGTAAACGTCCCTGCACTTTTGCATCAGCGCGGAAATAAGGGCGTACTCCTGTGCGGTGTAACCGCTGAAGCCGTCGATAAATACCGTTTTTTCATTGAAAATATCGTTATTGAGTATGATTTCCGAACACAGCGTGATATCGTCCTTTGAATCGGAGAAACGCTCCGACAAAATCGCGTCGTATGCGGAAAAAATGAGGTTTAGTTCCTCCGCTTTTTTCTTTAAAATTTCGTTTCCCGTATTTTCGCACGCGAGTTTAAGCTCGTCGGAATTCACCCCGCACTGTTTGAATTCGTCGACGGCTCCGAGCAGTCCGCCGACCGCGTTTCCCGCCTTGCACCGCGAAAAAATTTCAAGCGAATCTCCCACGCTCTCGAGCGCGGAGCTCATTACGGCGCGGCGGCAGTTTTCGTCCGCCGCGGGCTTTCTTTTGGGCATGAATTCGTCCGTGATTTTTTTTGCGAGCCTTTTGAAGCTGACAACGTCAACCCGGTCTGTCTTGTCCGCGCCGACGAGCGAGAGAATGTCGCTCTCGCTTCTGAACGAATCCTGCTCGGGGGTTATGAATAAAATATCGCCCGAACCCGAGAGTATCATTTCGGCGATTAAATTTTTGACTTTGTATGTTTTTCCGCTTCCCGCTTTGCCGTAGATGATTTTTAGCATGACGCGCCCCCGAAGATTTTTATGTTTTATATTATACAGGATATAAAATATAAAAACAATAATTTATCGCCTGCACGCAATAAATTATTGTTTACTGCGTTGAAAATATGATGTATGATATGTATATATATTTTTAAAAGCGGAGTGTTATAAATGAAAAAACCTGTCATGGGCATACAGCTTTACACATTGAGAGATTACATAAAAACGGCGGAGGATTTCGATTCGACGCTCGAAAGACTCGAAAAAGCGGGTGTGCGCGACGTTCAGATTTCGGCGATAGGCGATATCGCGCCCGAAGTACAGCGTGAAATTCTCGATAAGCACAATATGCGTGTGTGCATTACGCATAAACCGCTTGAATCGATTCTCGGCGACATCGACGGCATGATTGCTCATCACAGGACGATAGGATGCGACGCAATCGGTCTCGGCTGGATGCCGGAAAACGAGCGCGAAACCCGAGAGGGGCTTATTAATTTTATTAAAAAGCTTGAAGCCGCGGCGAAAATTTATAAGGAAAACGGGATTTCGTTTAATTACCATAACCATGATTTTGAATTTAAGCCTCTTGACGGCGGGGAGAATGTTATGGATGTTATATTATCGGAATCCGATCCCGGGCTTTTCAATTTTATTCCGGACGTTGCGTGGATAGATTACGCGGGATTTGACCCGTGCGGGGTCTTAAAAAGGATGAAGGGCAGGGTAAAGGTCGTTCATTTTAAGGATTATGTAAGGGATTCCGAGGGAAAGAAGCACTTCGTTCCGCTCGGCGAGGGTGTCGTCGACCTTGAAAAATGTTATAATACTGTCTGCGAGCTCGAAATTCCGTACGTAATGTACGAGCAGGACGACGAGTGGCCCGGCGGTGATGCATTCAAGGCGTGTGAGATGTCGTGGGAGTATATGAAGAAGCTTTTGAAATAATTTACTGCGGATAAATGATTTCGGCGGGATGGTAAATATTGTTGTACTTTATCAAAAAAAGTCTTTACAATAAAAGCTTATTGCGGTAAAATAAAAAAGTCCGCAGAAATATCTGCGGAACTCGGAGCTATCTATTATAACGGTAGGCGGTTTGTCCCTCTTATTTAAGAGGGAGATGATCCCTCTTTTAAGTAAGGGGGTGATGTCGATGTCGGAAGCAATCCTTTACATAACAATTGTTATGATTATTCTTGCCATCCTCTATTTTTCGGCAGAAAAATAACCGCCCGAACGTCCTAAAGTCGGCGGTTATTTTCAATTAACCAATGAGGGGCGAACCGTCTGTCGGATAGCTCCCCGTATTTATATTATAACGGCGAAATTGTTTTTTGTCAACGGTAATATAAAATTTGAGCCTTTACCGCGGGAAGACCTACGTCCCGATTTGAGTTTTATTATATTTTTAATTTGGTTATCATTTGAATTTGCATGTATTTTTGTCTGTATTTTATATTGGTTATATAAAAACATTGTTAATATCTTCGGCGGGTTGAACATCCGCCGTTTTTTTTCTTCAAAAGAGGTGTAATTAGAACTCAAAACGGGTGAATGACAAAAATAATTTAAATTTTTTTGGAAAAAGTATTGACAAAAGCATTTTGCCGTATTATATTATAGATAAAGGTTAGCACTCCGACAGTTCGAGTGCTAATCAAGCGGAGGTCAGCATGATGGAATTATCACAAAGAAAAAGGAAGCTGTTAGCCCTCATTGTCGAGCGTTATATCGCCTCGGGCGAACCTGTGGGTTCCTCGGTTCTTTGTTCCGCGCTTGCGGTTTCGTCGGCTACCGTCCGTAACGAAATGGCGGAGCTTTCGGCTATGGGACTGCTCGACCAGCCCCATACCTCGGCGGGTCGTATGCCGACGCAGAGAGGTTTGAGATATTATCTCGACAACCTTATAAATCCCGCAGAGTTAAGCAACGCAGACAGATTCCGTATCGAGAGCCGATTCGATATGACTCTCGGCGATCCGGTCAAGATTCTCGAGCAGACGGGACGGATTCTTTCGTCGATTACGGGATGCGCCGTCGCAATGTCGACTCCGTTCGATTCGCAGGCGACCATCCGCAGAGTCGAGCTTGTCCCCGTCGGAAATTACACCGCGCTTGTCGTTATGATGATATCCACGGGCGTTGTAAAGAGTTCGATATGCAAATGCAGCTCGAAACTCGATATGCCGACGGTTGAGCTTTTCTATTCACTCGCGGGTTCGTGCTTTATCGGCAGACGAACGGATGAGATTACGGCGGGCGCGATTCAGAGTATAACCGCTTCGCTCGGCGATAAGATGATGGCTATGCTTCCGCTTATGGTAACGCTCAAAGCTCTTGTCGAGGAAGCCTCGCAGAGCCAGATACTTACAAGCGGTGAGTCGAATCTTCTGTATCTCGACGGTTTTAATTCGGACGCTCATTCGGTTATGGAATTTATGAAGCATACGGACGCGCTTGCGAGAGTTCTTTCATCCCCGTCCGACGGCGTACGCGTTACGCTCGGCAGGGAGAACAGATACAGAGAGCTTGAAAACGCCGCGGTAATGACCGTCGGCTATTCGGTTCTCGGACGGCAGGTAGGTTCGCTGGCGGTAATCGGTTCTCTGAGGAGCGATTATTCGAGACTCATACCGTGTCTCAATTTTACCTCGGAGCTTGTCGGCAGAGCCTTAACGCAGGCAATAGAAGAATAATAAAGGAAACAGGGTGACGGCAATGGCAGAGGCTAAGAAGTCCGAAAAGACTAAGGATAAGAAAGTAAAAGAAACTCCGAAAAAGGAGTCCGATAAAAAGACGGAGCAGGAAAAGTCCGAAGAATCCGAAAAGGAAAAGAATTCCGGCGGCGAAAAGGATTCTCTCGATTCCGAGCTTGAAAATATAAGAAATCAGCTTTCACAGGTTAACGATAAGCTGCTGAGAACGCTTGCAGAGTACGACAATTACAGAAAGCGTACTCAGAAGGAAAAAGAGGCTATTTACTCCGATTCAAAGAGCGAAATAGTAATGAAGCTTCTCCCGGTTATCGATAATTTCGAGAGAGCGGAAAAGGCCGAACAGCCCGATTTCGAAGCTTATAAAAAGGGTATTGATATGATATTTACCCAGCTTACCGAGGCGATGAAGAGTCTCGGAGTGGAAAGCTTCGGAGAGACGGGCGACGAATTCGACCCGAATATGCACAACGGCGTTATGCATACAGACGATGAGAATTTCGGCGAAAACGTTATAGCCGACGTGTTTATGAAGGGCTATAAAATGGGCGACAGAGTTTTAAGACCCGCGACCGTCAAGGTTGCAAATTAAAAACGCTTAATACGGCGAAAGCCGTTAATATAAATAAGATTTTTACTCGTTAAAGGAGATAATAAATTATGTCAAAGGTTATAGGTATTGACTTAGGTACAACAAATTCATGCGTAGCGGTTATTGAGGGCGGAGAGCCCGTAGTTATCCCCAACGCGGAGGGCGCAAGAACCACCCCGTCGGTAGTTGCGTTCGGCAAGAACGGCGAGAGAATGGTAGGTCAGGTTGCAAAACGTCAGGCCATTACCAATCCCGACCACACCGTTTCTTCTATCAAGAGACAGATGGGCTCCGATTATCATGTTACAATCGACGACAAGAAATATACTCCCCAGGAAATTTCGGCTATGATTCTTCAGAAGCTGAAATCGGACGCGGAGAGCTACCTCGGCAGCAAGGTAAGCGAGGCTGTTATCACCGTTCCCGCATACTTCACCGACTCACAGCGTCAGGCTACCAAGGACGCGGGCAAGATTGCCGGTCTTGAGGTTAAGAGAATTATAAACGAGCCTACTGCCGCGGCTCTTGCATACGGTATTGATAAAGAAAACGATCAGAAGATCATGGTTTACGACCTCGGCGGCGGTACGTTCGATGTTTCAATCATTGAAATGGGCGACGGCGTTCAGGAGGTTCTTGCTACCGCAGGTAACAACAGACTCGGCGGCGACGACTTCGACCAGAGAGTTATCAACTGGATAGCGGACGAATTCAAGAAATCCGACGGCGTTGACCTCAGAGGCGACAAGATGGCAATGCAGAGACTTAAAGAGGCTGCCGAGAAAGCAAAGATCGAGCTTTCCGGCGTTACGACTTCAACAATAAGCCTTCCCTTCATCACCGCGGACGCAACAGGCCCGAAGCATCTTGAGATGACTCTTACCAGAGCTAAATTCAACGAGCTGACCGCAGACCTCGTAGAGGCAACTATGGGACCCGTACGTCAGGCTATTTCGGACTCCGGTCTTAAAATCAGCGAGATTGACAAGGTTCTTATGGTCGGCGGTTCATCGAGAATCCCCGCTGTTCAGGAGGCTATTAAATCGTTCACCGGCAAGGAGCCCTTCAAGGGCATCAACCCCGATGAGTGCGTTGCAATAGGCGCCGCTATTCAGGCAGGCGTTATGGGCGGCGAAGTTGAGGGTATGCTTCTTCTCGACGTTACGCCTCTGTCGCTGGGTATCGAAACTCTCGGCGGCGTATGCACCAAGATTATAGAGAGAAACACTACCATCCCCACTAAGAAGAGTCAGATTTTCTCCACAGCCGCGGACAATCAGACCTCCGTTGAGGTTCACGTTCTTCAGGGCGAGAGAGAATTTGCAAAGGATAACAAGACTCTCGGCGTATTCCACCTTGACGGTATTCTTCCCGCAAGAAGAGGTACTCCGCAGATCGAGGTAACGTTCGATATCGACGCTAACGGTATCGTACACGTTTCCGCTAAGGATCTCGGCACCGGCAAGGAGCAGTCCATTGCCATCACGTCCTCGACAAATATGTCAAAGGACGATATCGACAAGGCTGTCCGTGAGGCGGAGCAGTTCGCAGAGGAGGATAAGAAACGTAAGGAAGAGCTTGACGTAAGAAACGCCGCAGACCAGATGGTTTACCAGAGCGAAAAGATAATTTCCGAAAACGGCGACAAGTTCACCGCAGAGGAGAAGAGCTCGCTTGAAGCAAAGATCGACGCTCTTAAAGAGGCTCTTAAGGGTCAGGATCTCAACCTTATCAAGTCTAAACAGGAAGAGCTTGAAAAGGACTTCTACGCAGTTTCCGAGAAGCTTTACAAGGCGGCGCAGGAAGCTAACGGCGGTGCGGCCGCAGGTCAGCCGGGCGCGCAGGGCTTCGACCCCAACCAGCAGGCGGGCGGTCAGTCCGCTCCCGGAGCCGACGGATACTATGAGGCTCCCTACACCGACGTAAACGAGTAATCTATAAGTAATCGTTACCTCACTCCGTTTTGGGGTGGGGTACGTTCGGTAAATACAGTGATCCCGTTTATGAGATCGGAAGGAAACATATATGGCGGAGAAAAGAGATTATTACGAGGTGCTCGGCGTTTCCAAGGACGCGAGCGAGGCCGATATTAAAAAAGCATACAGACAGATGGCGAAGAAGTACCATCCCGACCTCAACCCCGGCGATAAGGACGCGGAAGCTAAGTTTAAGGAAGTCAACGAGGCTTACGAGGTTCTGTCCGACAGTGAGAAAAAGGCTAAGTACGACAGATTCGGTCACGCGGGCGTAGACCCGAGCTACGGCGCGGGCGGCGGCGGATTCGGCGGCGGATTCGGCGGATTTGACGGCAGCGGAATTGATTTCGATTTGGGCGACATATTCTCAAGCTTTTTCGGAGGCGGATTCGGCGGTTCGTCAAGATCTGCAAATCCCAACGCGCCCCAGCGCGGAAGCGATATTCAGACGAATGTTTCCGTTTCGTTTGAAGAGGCGGCTAAGGGATGCAGAAAGACCGTCGACGTTTACCGTATAGAGGTATGCGACCAGTGCTCCGGCACGGGAGCTGCGAAAGGCTCGACTACGCAGACGTGTCCCGACTGTAAGGGCAAGGGTCAGATAAATACACAGCAGCGCACTCCGTTCGGAGTTATATCCTCTGCGAAGGTATGCTCGCGCTGCGGCGGCAAGGGAACTATCGTCACATCCCCCTGTCCGAGATGTAAGGGCAAGGGCATGATTCGTCGTCCCGTTAAAATCGACGTCGATATCCCGGCGGGCATTAACGACCGCCAGGCAGTAAACGTCAGAGGTCAGGGAAACAAGGGAATCAACGGAGGTCCCGCCGGCGATTTGAGAGTCGGAATAAACGTACGTCCGCATCCGTTCTTTGAGCGCGACGGCTATAATATATGGTGCGACGTCACCGTATCGTTCGCGCAGGCTGCTCTCGGAGATGAGCTTCTCGTCCCCACGCTCGACGGCAAGATTAAATACACACTCCCCGCGGGAACGCAGAGCGGAGACGTGTTCAAGATAAAGGACAAGGGCATTCAGATGCTCAATCAGCGCGGTAAGGGCGATATGCTTATAAGAATTATCGTCGAGGTTCCCAGACAGCTTACCCAGAGGCAGAAGGAGCTTTTAAGAGAATTCGACAGTCTTTCCGGCAAGAAGAATCCGTTCTCGGCAAGCGCGAATCCTGCTGCCGCGGCGAACGCCGAACCCGAAAAGAAAGGCTTTTTCGGCAAGAAGAAAAAGTAAATTATAATAATTAAAGACGGAGGCAGGAGCTTCCGTCTTTTTAGATATTGAATAATATGAATGAACCGATGAGAAACTTCGGCTGAAACAGAGTGCAGTCCTATTTCAGCCGAAGTTTTTATTTTATATTAACCAAATCGGAACAATTAGGTTATCCCTGTCAAACGCCCCGAGCGTATCGGCAAGGCAGAGAACCGCCGAGGTGCCGAGGGAAAGCGGGGACTTATCTATAATTTTAAATGTATTTGTAATTCTCCTGTCGGGAGATGCCGTTTTCTTTATTTCAAGCGGACACAGCTTTCCGTCGCCCTCGATTATTACGTCGATTTCTTTCGAGTCGCGGTCGCGGTAGTAATTGATATACGGTTCGAGTCCCGCGTTCTGATAGCTTTTCATTATTTCCGAAACAGTGAAATTCTCAAGAATCGCACCGCTCATCGCGCCGTTCATCACGACTTCGGACGATGACCATTTCGTAAGATAACAGATAAGTCCCGTATCGTAAAAATAAAGCTTAGGGGTTTTTATCGTTCTTTTTAATACGTTATTCGAATAAGGGTGCAGAAGAAAGACAATTCCGAGCGTTTCGAGAACATTAAGCCATGATTTTGCCGTGACCTGATCTATGTCCGCGTCGTCCGCCATCGCTTTATAATTTACAAGCTGTGAAGCGCGTGCCGCCGCGGCGGTGATGAATTTTGAAAATTTCAAAGCGTCTATCGCTCCCGACAGCTCGCGTACGTCGCGTTCTATATAAGTCGACAGGTATGACGAATAGAATATATTTCTGTCGGTGTAATCCCCGCCGAGCATGCCCGGCATACAGCCGTTCCATATCCGCTCGTACATCTTAACCGCCGAAACGGGCTTTATCTCCCTGCTGTCGGACAAAAGCGCACTGAAATCGGTCGTAAACGGGCGTGACGGCGAGTCTGCTATCTCCCTTTGCGACAACGGCGACATGTGCAGAAGCGCGACCCTCCCCGCAAGCGATTCCTGTACCCCCTGCATTAATCTGAAAATCTGTGACCCCGTGAGCCAAAAATCGCCCGGATTGTGATGAGCGTCAATATAAATTTTTATATATGTGAATAATTCGGGAGCGTACTGAATCTCGTCAATAATGATCGGCGGGGTGTAAAGCTCCAAAAACAGTTTCGGGTCGTTTTTTGCCGTCTCCCTCACCGTCAGGTCGTCAAGAGAGATATATTTTCGTCCTGTATTTTCTTTTTCGGCGAGGTTTTTGAGCATAGTTGTTTTGCCCGACTGTCTCGGCCCCGTCAGAAGTATTGCGGACCATGTTTTTGAAAGAAGCGTTATACGCTGTTCAATATGTCTGTTTATATATCCCATAATGCACCTTCCGAAAATATTTCATACTTATTATATATTATTATTTCCTGAAAAGTCAATGATTATTTCGGCTGAAACAGAGTGCAGTCCTATTTCAGCCGAAGTTCTGCGCCGTTTCTTGCTTAAAAATTCGTAGTAAGTAATAATTTTTTGTATTTTATCATATAAATTCACAAGTAAGTTTTACGGAGTGGAGTTTATGAATGAAGAAAACAAGATAAAATTCCCGCACAACGTTTTTTTAGAGGACAGGAAGAAGCTGACCGTTTCGGGCGTTAACGACATAGGCAGTTTCGACGAGCAGACGATAGTCGCGTACACGGACATGGGCGAGCTGACCGTGCGCGGGGAGGGGCTTCATATAAACAAAATGAGCGTGGACTCGGGCGAGCTTGCCGTCGAGGGGGAGATTTCCGCGCTCATATATTCCGAAAACGAAAATCCCAAAAACGGCGGGGGATTCTTTTCGAGGCTGTTCGGATAATGTACGGTGACAGTCTTAATTTACAGTATGAAAATCTGCTCGCTTCGCTCGGCGCGGGGTTCGTGTTCGGCGCGGTTTACGACGTCATAAGATTTATAAGAACCGCGGCGGCGGAAAAAAAATATCTTTTAATCTTTCTCGATATAATATACCCGCTGTTCGTCGGAGTCGTTACGTATCTTGTCGCGCTCGGCGTAAATTACGGCGCGGTCAGATTCTATATTGCGGCGGGGGAGCTTCTCGGCGCGGTCGTTTATAATTTCACCGTTTCAAAATACCTGTTTCACCGCATTGTGAACGCGTATGAATTCATAAGAAATAAAACAAGGCGCGTTTTTTCGTTTATTTTAAAGCCGTTGAACGCTCTCGACTCGGGAATTGACCGCAAATCAAACGATATCGGCTTGAAAATTAAAAAAAGAATGAAAAAATCGAAATTTTTTCGCAAAATCGACTTGAAACCCCGCATTAATGTGTTGTATAATAAGTTCAAATATAATTTTTTTTATTGTATGAATCGCATGAAGGGCGGAGGTCGCAGTGAAGGAGAAGAAAAACCGTAAGTTCAGCATAATTCTCGCCTGCGCCGCGATACTGCTTGTGTGCGTTATGGTGTTTCTGCTGACGGGTTATATGCGCGACATCAGGCAGAGCAAGGAGAATCTCAGCCGTAAGCAGGAACAGCTCGACGAGATATCCCATGCGAACGACGATCTGAAAAATTATATAGACGAGGACGAAACGAGCCGTATTCTTCGTTCGGCAAGGGATAACGGATACGTATACCCGGACGAGAATGTGTATGTTGAGAAATAGGCTCGCGGAATATAAAACCTTACAGGAGGAAAAAGGCTTACTATGCAGGTAAAAATCGGTGATATCGTTGAGGGTAAAGTAACCGGACTTACGAATTTCGGGGCGTTTGTCAAACTTACGACCGGAGAGGTCGGTATGGTACATATTTCCGAGGTCGCCTCGGCTTATGTCAAGGATATCAAGGATCATCTTTCGGAGGGGCAGGACGTTAAGGTCAAGGTTCTCGCGGTCGGTGACAACGGAAAGATAAGCCTGTCCGTAAAGCAGGCTCAGCCCGAACAGCCCAAGGAAAAGGATTTCAGACACGCCGACAAAAAGCCCTACCGTAAATCGAACAGGGGCAATCCTCCCGTATGGCAGGGCAGACCCGCAGAGGATAAACCGCAGTCGTTCGAGGACATGATGGCGAAGTTCAAGCAGGTAAGCGACGAGAAGCAGGCGGATATCAAGCGTTCCGGCGAGTCAAGACACGGCGGCGGATATAACAGGCGCGGATCGAATAAGTATTAACTTGTCTTTTGATACATAATACAAAATGAATTACGGCGAGCCGATAGTTTCGGCTCGCCTTATGTATTTTGTATTTGAATTTATTATGACAATTCGTGAATGAAGAGTCCGCTCAAAAGCTTCGGCTCGAACCATGTTGATTTCGGGGGCATTATAAGTCCCGCGTCGGCGATATCCATAAGGTCGTCGAGCGTGGTCGGGTACATTGAAAACGCGATCTTCATATCGAGCGCGCATCTTCTCTCAAGCTCTTCGAGACCGCGGATTCCGCCTACGAAGTCAATGCGCTTGTCCGTTCTCGGGTCGGAAATGCCGAACACGGGCGTAATGCAGTTCTTCTGCAAAATCGAAACGTCGAGTCTGTCTACGGGGTCGGAGTCGTCGTACGTTCCTTTTTTTGCTGTGAGCTTGTACCACTTTGAGTCGATATACATTCCGAAGTCGTGTTTATGCTCGGGATGATACGGCTTGTCCCCATAAAGCGAAACGTCGAATTTTTCGCCGATTTTATTAATAAGCTCGTCCTTTGTCATACCGTTAAAGTCGGCGATAAGGCGGTTGTAGTCCATAATCGCGAGGTCGTCGCTCTTGAAGTAAACCGCAAGGAAGAAATTAAACTCCTCGTCACCCGTGTATCCGGGGTTAGCCTCTCTGCGCTTCTGTCCGACCTTAACGGCGGAGGCTGCACGGTGGTGACCGTCGGCTATGTAGAGACACGGAATCGACTTAAACTGCGAAACGAGCAAGTTAATATCGTTTTCATCGTCGATAACCCAGACGGTATTCGTTACGCCGTCCTTTGTTACGAAGTCGTATTCGGGGGTCTTTGAGGTGTACTTTGCGACGATTGAATCAATCTCGTCCTTTCCGCGGTATGTAAGGAATATCGGTCCGGTGTTCGCATTGCAGGTATCGACGTGGCGGATTCTGTCCGCCTCTTTGTCGGCTCTCGTAAGCTCATGTTTTTTGATAATGTTGTTCATGTAGTCGTCAATTGAAGCGCAGCCGACAATACCCGTCTGCGAACGCGAATTCATTATCTGACGGTAAACGTAAAGGCAGGGCTTTTCCTCTTTAAAGCAGATTCCGTCGTCGGAGAGCTTTTTAAGATTCTCCGCCGCCTTTTTGTATACCTCGTCGGAATAAAGGTCAACGTCCTCGGGCAGGTCGACCTCCGCTTTGTCGACGTGCAGAAACGAGTACGGCTCGTCCTTGACTGCGATTCTCGCCTCCGCGCTGTTCATAACGTCGTAGGGGAGAGCGGCGACGGAGGACGCGTATTCCTTTTTCGGTCTGACAGCTCTGAACGGTCTGATAACTGACATATAAATCATCCTTTCATGGCAAAAAATAATTTATTGAATTATTTTTTGAAGTGGTTAGTGTTCAGCGGTCAGCAGTCAGTATTACGCAGTTTCCGACAACTGAACACTGACTGCTGTCCGCTGCAATAATTCGTCGAGACAAATTATTGCCTTATTGTTCCTTTTATAAAATATACTTCGCTCTGTGACAGTGCATAAACGCCCGAGATTGAAGAATTTAAAACAAAATAGCTGTTCTGCGTAAGCACGGGGAGCAGAACGCAGTCGTCCATAAGCTTCTGCTCGAGCTGTTTGTATATTTCGATTTTAGCCTGCGTGTTATTCGCCGTTCTTACCGAGTCAAAAAGAGCGTCGTAGCTTTCGCTCTTATATCCCATTAAATTCGACGACGATTCGGATGTAAATCCGCCGAGCATCGCGTATACTTTATTCGACGTATACGACACGGGGCAGAACGCAATCTGATAATTGCCGTTTTTGACCTGCGCAGTCACGTTTTCGAGCGTATCGGTCTTTATTTTAACGTCCGTCCCGAGTGCCTTCTGCCACTTCTGAATCTGTAATTTTACCTGCGGGGCGAAATCCTCCGTCGTAAGAACGGTCACGGCGGCGGAGTCAAGCTCTGCGTTCCTTAATCCGAGACTGTAAAGCTCCGACGCCTTCGTCTCGTTATACTCGTTCATTTTCGGCGTAAATTCGTACGACGGGGTCATGTAAACGCTCGAAATTCTCGACGTTTTTTCAAAATACGCGCTGTCGGGTTCTATCACCGACGGGTCATACGCATACGTAAACGCTGTCCTTATCGACTCGTCTTTCATATAATTATCGTTAAGATTGAAGCAATAAGCCCATACCGTGTCGGAAAACGCTGTCGAGATAAATTTCTTTTTATTATCTAACTGTCTGTTGAATGTCTGGGCAGAAACGAATCCGCCGTCGTATTTTTCGCTTTTTATCTTCTGTGCGGCGGTTTCCTCGCCGCAGTTTAAGTAGATATAAACGTTGTCGGGGCTTACATTGTTTTCGCCCGAATAATCGTCATTAGAAGTAATGAGAACGTATGAGTCCTCGGAAATCGTGTATACAAAGAACGGACCGTTGCACAGCATGTATTCGAGCGCAAGACCGTATCTGCCGGAGCAGGCGTTGAAAAACGTCTCGTTGCACGGCATTGCGGAGGGACGCGTCAGCGCATAGAGAAGGTCGGAATCCGCGTAGTCGAGCGTAATTTCGAGAACGGTATCGGAAACGGCTCTGACCCCGAGTTCCTGCGCGGACATCTGTCCGTCCGATATTTTCGAAGCGTTTTTAATCGAATTAAAAAGCGAAGCGTCGGGGCTTTGCGTCGTCGGGTCGACAGCTCGTCTTAATGCGAAAACAAAGTCGTTTGCGGTGACTGCGGGGGCGAAATTCTCGCCTAATTTATCGGCAAGCTTTTTCTGCGCGGTTTTAGTGACGTGCCATTTCGCCTCGGGGCGCAGGGTGAACGTGTACGTAAGTCCGTCGGCGGACACGTCTGTTTTTGCGGCGGCTCCGGGCTGAATGTCCCCGTTTTCGTCGAGACGGACGAGTCCCTCGAAGCAGTTTGCCGAGACAATGCGTTCGGCAGTCGAATCCGCTGTCTGCGGGTCGAGGTAACGCGCGTTGTCGCTTACGGGGTAGTAGAACGTGACCGACTCCGTTTTCGAACACGAGGCGAATATGCAGATGATAATTATTAATGATAAAATAAGTGAAATAATGCGTTTCATATATAAACAATCTCTCGAATTCATAGTTTGATTAAATTATAGCAGAGATTTTATGCATTTTCCATAAGGAATGTTAATTTTTTTGAAAATCTATTAACTTTTAATATTTTATTTGATATAATTAAAATCGGTGATATATGGAAATGCAAACGTTACTGTACGCCGTTTCGGCTCTCGCCGTTGTTGCGGTTATACTTCTTATAGTTTTATTAATAAAAATATCGCGTCGGGATTCGGACAAAAACGATTCCGGGCTTAAGGAGCTTTCCGTAAAGTCCGATGTTATTCTAAAGTCATTGGGCGACGAGTCGGCGAGAATCGGGAATGAAGTCAAAAACGTATCGGAATCGGTAAACGCGAAGCTTGCCGACGTTACAAAGGCGAATTACGACTCACAGGTAAAGCTTATGAATCTCGTTACGAATTCGCTCAATGAAATAAGCGAGCGTAACAGAACTCAGAATGAAAAAAACACGGAGAAAATCGAACGTTCTCTTGACAGAATGCGCGAAAATAACGATAAAAAGCTCGACGAAATGCGTGCGACTGTCGACGAAAAGCTGACTTCAACGCTTACGAGCAGACTTGATTCTTCGTTCAAAACGGTGTCCGACCAGCTTTCGAACGTGTATAAATCGCTCGGCGAAATGCAGGAGCTTTCGGGCGGAATCACAAATCTGAATAAACTATTTACGAATGTAAAAACGCGCGGGACATGGGCGGAGTATCAGCTCGGCGCGATACTCGACAGCGTAATTCCGAATATGTACGTTACGAATTACAGCGCAAGGGACGGCGCGGGCATAGTCGAATTCGCGGTTAAAATCCCGTCCGCCGATTCTAAGAAAATCACGTATATGCCGATAGATTCGAAATTCCCGACAGAGGACTACGTAAGACTGTGCGAATTAAGCGAGTCGGGCGACGCGCAGGGCGTGGGCAGTGCGAGAAAAGCCCTTGAAAAAAGAGTTATCGACGAAGCTAAAACGGTGTCAAAATATATCGACGAACCGAGCACCACTCCGTTCGCCGTCATGTATCTTGCGACGGAGGGACTTTACGCCGAAATTGCTTCGTCAAAAAATATGCTTCTGGAGAGAATCCAGAACGAATTCAGAGTAATTATTGCAGGCCCCTCGACCGTGACCGCGCTTTTAAGCTCGCTTGCCGTGGGATTCAGAACCGCCGCCATAAACGAAAAGGCGAGCGAGATAAGGGAGATTCTCTCCGCCGTAAAGAAGCAGTACGAGACGTTCGACAAGGTATTGAATTCCGTCAAGAAGAAAATCGAATCCGCCGATAAGGAGATAGACAACGCGGTTTCGCGAAACAATATTATTAATAAAAAACTAAAAAACGTCGAGGATATCGACGCGGACAGAGCCGATAAGCTTCTGTTCGAAAATACGGAGGTTGAATTATGAAACATTCTGACATCATCTCACAGATGACGCTCGAGGAAAAGGCATCGTTCTGCGACGGCGCGGATTTCTGGAATCTGCAGAGCTGTGAAAGACTCGGTATTAAAGGCATAATGGTTACCGACGGCCCTCACGGACTCAGAAAGAAAAAGGAGAAGAAGGATCCCGGCGAGCTTATGAGCTCGAACCCCGCAACGTGCTTCCCGACCGCTGTCGCGACTGCGGCGTCGTGGGATCCCGACCTTATTTACGAAATGGGTCAGGCTCTAGGCGAGGAGTGCCTTGAGGAAAAGGTTTCCGTCCTTTTGGGTCCGGGCGCAAACATGAAGAGAAGCCCCCTGTGCGGAAGAAACTTCGAGTATTTCTCGGAGGATCCTTATCTTGCGGGTAAAATGGCGGCTTCGTTTATCAACGGCGTTCAGTCAAAGGGTATTGGCACGTCGTTAAAGCATTTTGCGGCAAACAACCAGGAGTGCAGACGTATGACGGTCGACTCCGTCGTCGACGAGAGAGCGTTGAGAGAGATTTATCTTACCGCGTTCGAAATCGCGGTTAAGGAGGCTCAGCCGTGGACGGTTATGAACGCTTATAACAGATTGAACGGAACGTACTGCGCCGAGAACAAATGGCTTCTCTCCGACGTTCTTAAAAAGGAATGGGGCTTTAAGGGCATCATAGTCACCGACTGGGGCGCGGAGAACGACAGAGTCGAGGGACTCAAAGCCGGTCAGGAGCTCGAAATGCCCACGTCCTCGGGCAGAGGCGCAAGGCAGATCTGTGACGCTGTCAGAAACGGCAGTCTTGACGAGAAGCTTCTTGACGAGGCTGTCGACGCGGTTCTCGATTTGATTATAAGAGGAAACGAGAATAAGCGCGATTATAAATTCGATAAGAAAGAGCATCACGCGCTCGCAAGAAAGATCGCCGGAAATTCGATGGTTCTTCTCAAAAACGACGATAATATTCTTCCTCTTAAAAAGGATTTGAAATACGCCGTTATCGGCGAAATGGCAAAGTCTCCCCGCTACCAGGGCGCGGGCAGTTCGCTTATAAATCCCATTAAAATAGACAACGCGTTCGACGAGCTTATGGACAACGGCGTTTCAATGACATACTGCGCGGGCTATAACAAAAAGAGCGACAAGCCCGACGACGTTCTCATAGGCGAAGCCGTTGCGGCGGCGAGAAACGCCGATATCGCGGTAATTTTCGCGGGACTTACCGAGACTTATGAGGCAGAGGGCTTTGACAGAAGTCACATAAGCCTGCCCGAAAGCCATAACGAGCTTATCCGCGAGGTTGCGAAGGTGAATAAAAATACGGTTGTCGTTCTCTCGGGCGGCTCGCCCGTAACCATGCCGTGGCTTTCGGACGTCAAAGCCGTTCTTAACGGTTATCTCGGCGGTGAAGCGGGCGGCAGCGCGGTTGTTGATATCCTTCTGGGCAAGGTCAACCCCTCGGGCAAGCTTGCCGAAACGTATCCCTGCATGCTCGCGGACGTTCCGTGTGTTAACTATTTCCCCGGCACGACCGTTACAACCGAGTACAGAGAGAGCGTTTACATGGGCTACAGATATTACGACACGGCGAAGAAGGATGTTCTGTTCCCATTTGGCTACGGACTTTCATACACGTCGTTCGAGTATTCGGACTTAAAGCTTTCAAAGAAAAAGATTAAAGATACAGATACGCTCAAGGTATCGTTTAAAATTAAGAATACGGGTTCCGCCGCGGGTGCCGAAATCGCGCAGGTTTACGTAACCGACGTTGACAGCACGATATTCCGTCCCGAAAAGGAATTAAAGGGCTTTAAGAAGGTATTTTTAAATCCCGGAGAGGAAACGACGGTTGAAATCGAGCTTGATAAGAGAAGCTTTGCGTTTTATAACGTTCTCGTTCACGACTGGTGCGTCGAGAGCGGTGATTTCATAATCAAGGCCGGCGCGTCAAGCAGGGACATCAGGTTAGAGGGCAAGGTCAGCGTTTCGGCTCAAAAGGTCGAAATCCCCGACTACCGTCAGAGCGCGCCCCAGTATTACACCGCAGACGTAAGAAACGTTCCCGACTCACAGTTTGAGGCGGTTCTCGGCAGACCCATCCCCGCAAATAAGAGAGACAATGCCGCGGAGCTTGACCTTACCTCGACTCTTGAGGACGCGAACTTTACAAAGCAGGGCAAGTTCGTAAACAACGTCATCGACAAGGCTGTCAATACGTTCCTTTCCTCCGACGACGCGAACCGCGGTATGATAAAGGCTATGGCTCTCCAGATTCCGATAAGAAACTTTATCTCCATGAGCATGGGCGTGTTCTCGGACACGATGGCGCAGGGACTCCTCGACATACTCAACGGAAAAGGAACCGTAAAGGGAATTGCAAGGATTTGCTCGGGACTCGGCAATGCGCTTAAAAACATGAAGAATCTGTTTAATTCGATTTGATTAATATAAGGTTCGATTTGATTATAAGGTTTCTTTATTGACTTTTAAAAAAGATTATGATATACTGTCTGCACAAAACCCGTTATCGGGAGTGGATTTTTTCAAGAGATATCTTTTTTTTCGCCACGCAGTTTTCTGCGCGGCGTTTTTTTGTCCGTCGGACGAGAATCGGGGAGTGAAATTATAAAATGGAACGCACAGACGAGCGTAATTTTATGAAAGAAAAGAAGATACTGCCGTTGGTTATATCAATGGCTTTGCCCATGGTTATTTCGATGGCAGTAAATTCGCTTTACAACATAGTCGACAGCTATTTCGTCGCGAAAATAAGCGAGGACGCGATGACCGCACTGTCGCTTGTTTATCCGGTTCAGAATTTAATGACTGCGATAGCGGTCGGATTCGGTGTGGGAATGAACGCCCGTATCGCGTTTTGTCTGGGTGCGAAAGAGAAAGCGCATGCCGATTCGGCCTCGGTTACGGGGCTTCTTTTAAGCTTTATTCACGGCGTCGTTTTAATGATTGTATGCATTATTTTCATGCCGAAATTTCTTTCTCTTTATACGGAGAGTGAGGAAATCATACAGATGGGACTCGAATACGCCGACCGCGCGTTCCTGTTTTCGGTCATAATAATGCTCGGTATCTCATTTGAAAAAATCTTTCAGGCGGTCGGACGGATGAAAACGACAATGGTTTGCATGCTTATCGGATTCGTCGCGAATATAATTCTTGACCCGCTGATGATATTCGGAATCGGCTTCTTCCCCGAAATGGGCATGGCAGGAGCCGCGTGGGCGACGGGAATCGGACAGTGCGCGACGCTTCTTGCGTATATTTTATTCATAATAATAAAACCGCTCCCGATATCGTTCTCGGCTAAGAATATATCGTTTAATAAAAATTTACTTAAAAAGCTATATGCCGTCGGAATTCCTGCGTCGCTGAACATGGCTTTGCCGTCGCTTCAGATATCGGCTCTAAACGGAATTCTGTCCGCATTTTCCGATAAATACGTGCTTGTACTCGGTGCGTATTACAAATTGCAGACGTTTATTTATCTGTCGGCAAACGGAATCATACAGGGCATACGTCCGATAGTCAGCTTCAATTACGGCGCGGGTGAGACAAAGCGCGTGCACGATACGTTTAAAACCACGCTTGCGCTGACGGCGGGAGTTATGGCTCTCGGCGTCGCGCTGTCAATGATTATCCCGTCGCAGATGATAGGGCTGTTCACTTCAAGCGCGGAGACGGTCGGTATCGGCGTTAAGGCTCTGCGCATAATTTCAATCGGCTTTGTTTTCTCATCTGTTTCCGTTACGTGCTGCGGAGTCCTCGAAGCACTCGGAAGCGGAGCGGCGAGTCTTGCGGTGTCGTTTATGCGTTACGCCGTCGTAATAATTCCCGCCGCGTACCTTTTCAGCCGTACGGCGTTGGGTGCGGACGGCGTGTTCATTGCGTTCCCCGTGTCCGAAACGCTGACTGCCGCAGTTTCGTATTTAATATACGTAAAGAGTATGAAAAAGCTTAAATTATAAAAGCGAACTCCCCCGAAACCGTCTGAGCTTCGGGGGAGAAGTATTTGTACAGGAGTATTTATAATTTATACAAGCGTATTTTCAAGTCTTGCCGCGAATCTTAATGCCGATCTTGCCTCGCCTGCGCTGATCTTTCCGTCGCCGTTGAGGTCGCCCGCAAGAAGCTTCGTATCTGTCGCCGAGTCAAGCTTTGCCGCGATTCTCAATATAAGTCTCGCGTCGGTCGCGTTGATCTTGCCGTTGCCGTCGATATCGCCGAGAAGAATTATGATGTAAGCTTCGCCGTTTACGTCGGCTGAATCCGATGTTTTAACGCTGTCCGTGTCCGCACTCTTGATTTCTGGAGCGGTTTTGAACATAGCCTTGAATTCGGCGAACGTAAGCCCCGCGACTTTTATCGGGATAACCTTGAAATACTTAGCCGATTCGTTCATCGTAACGCCTGTTTCGCCGTCCTTGATTTCGACTTTTGTTATCGGAATTACGGGGTCGGTCGGATCTACGGGATTAACGGGCTTCGTCGGAGTTTCGTTGTCGCCGATAGCGGGGATGTCCTCGTTTCTCGTCTCGCCGCAGACGTTGCAGGTATATTTCATAATACCCTTTCTCGTCTTTGTTGCGGGTCTTGCGATAACGCCGTTGTCCCATTTATGTCCCGTCGCTTTGATTATATCGGTATACGTATGACCGCATACCTTGCATTTGTACACGTCTTTTCCGTCGACGGTACACGTTGCGGGGGTTGAATCTTTTTCGTAATCATGAGGGATTTTGTCTGTATAATCCTTCTTTTCCTCATAACCGCACTTTGAGCATTTTTTAAGAGTATAGCCCTTTTCGGTGCACGTCGGAGCAATTACGGTCTCAACGAAGCTGTGACCCGTTGCTTCGAGAACCGTCTCGCGTATTTCCGAGCAGACGGAGCATTTTTCTTTTTTGAATCCTTTTTCGGTACACGTAGGCTCCGCGGAGTCGATAATTTCGAATACGTGCGCGTTGAGGTCGATCACCTCGTTGTCGGTATACGTTCTCCCGCAGACGTCGCAGACGTGCTTCGTATAGCCCTTGTCCTTACAGGTGGGCTTGATAACGGTTTCAGTGTATTTATGAAGACTTACGTTTATTAAATTCGAATCGTCATATCCTCTGTCGGTTCCCGAAACGCGCATGTCGGAGCATGAAATTTTGAAATCCGCGCTGTCCTTGTCGGCAATCGAGGAGCTGATTTTAAACGGAACGGTGAAAAGTTTAAACGAATCGGAACCCGCGTCGTTTGTGAGCATTACGGAAATAACGAGCTTGCCCGCGGAGGAGGAATTAACGGCTATGTTGTCCTTGTCAAGCTCTTTTAATGCCGAAGTGATACTTCCCGCAAAAGTAAGTTTTTTCGAGTCGTACGTTATTTCGAATTTACCCGAACCGAAGCCCTTTGAATTGTTAAGGGAAACGGTAAGCTCGATATTCTTTGTACTCATGTTAAAGCCGGTCGAGAGGACGGCTCCGTTTGAATAATTTACGGCGATCTTGTTTGCCTTGCAGAAGGTATCGGCATACGAACCCTTTACGCACGTTACGGTAAGACCCGAACAGCCTGCGAACGCTGTCGAATCAATGTATTTTACGCTCTCGGGAAGCGTTATGCTCTTAAGTCCCGAGGAAGCGAACGCTTTTGCGTCAATACGTTCGGCGGCGGGAAGCGATACGTTTTTAAGATTCGAACAGCCCTCAAACGCCGACTCGCGTATAGTCTTGACCGAATTCATGGATACTGAGCTTAATTTTTTGCTGTTGGAGAACGCGTTTCTGCTTACGAGAATTACGTTCGAACCGAGCGTTGCGGACGTAAGCTCGGGCATTGACTCAAAAGCATATGCGCCTGCGGATTTTACAGAACCGTTAATATTGACGGTTGTTACGAATTTGTAAATAAGATTCTTGTACCAGTTGTCGTAGCAGTTGTCGTACCACGGCGTATCTCCGAGCTTTTCGTAGTTTGACATCATAGCGTCGGAGCCGGAACCCGTTATCGTAAGAGTTTTATTGTTTTTGTTGTAACTCCACGACGTATTTGTACCGCACGAACCCTTATTCGTATTAAGAGCCGCAAACGCCGTAACAGGCGTAACGGTGACGAGCATAAGAAGCGTCAATGCGATACAGATAACTCTTTTTAATTTACTGTGCATAGTGTGTTCCTCCGTTCCCGGAAAATATAATAGTATGTTAATTTATATTATAGAGTATAACAAAATAAAAATCAATACAATATTTTACCGAATAAAGTTTTTAATTTGTTCATTGTAACTTTGTCTGTTTTCTGATACAATTAGGAACGGTGACCATGATGAAGAAGGATAACGCTGTTAACGCGTCCGCGTATATCGGCGCTGCGATATTTATAAATTTCGTCCTGTTTTTAGTAAAATTATACGTCGGACTCACGTCGTCGAGCATATGCATTTACTCCGACGCCATAAACAACATGCTCGACACGCTTGCGTGTGCGCTCGCCCTCGCGGGAAGTATTGTAATAAAAAAAGGCGCAGCGGACGAATACCCGAACGGATATAAAAACGCCGAGCATCTCATAGGCTTCGTGATGGCGTCGCTTATTGCGGTGACGGGCGGATACTTCGCCTATTCCTCGCTCGAACGTCTTTTGTATCCGAGACCCGTAAATTTTCTCGTAAAGCACGCGTTTCTGCTTTCGGTTACGATAATCGTAAAGCTTGTAACGGGCGTTGTGTTCAAAAAGGCGGCGGACAAATCGGGTTCGGTCATGCTTAAAACCGTGTACATGGACAGCTTTGCCGATTCCGGCGTTACCGCGATGACGCTTATGTCGTTCATAATGAGCAATTTCTCGTTCGTCAGAATCGACGCGGTGTTCGGACTTATAATAAGCGTTATAATAATCGTAAACGCCGTTAAATTGATAAAAAGCTCCTCGCAGACGCTCATGGGCAGAACAGACCCGGAGATAAAAAGAAGCGTCGAAAAACTGCTTAATGAAAATTCATTCAACATAAAAGAGATAAACGTGTTCGATTCGCCCGACGGCGCGGTAGTTACCGTAACTGCCGACGGCGGGGAAAACAAAGAGGAAACGGTAAATAAAGCCCGGGAGAATCTCGGCATAAAATTATATTTTTCATAATTCAGGAGGCAAACCAATGGATCGGAAAACAGAAAAACCGGCGGAGGAACCGACGGTTAAGCCCGAAAAGAAAAACCGCAAAAAGAAAGCGCTTAAGGTCATGGCGGTGATTCTCGCCGTGTTAATCGGCGTCGGGGGAATAGGAACGATAATCACGCTCGTAAGCTCCGGCGCGAACATAAAGCTTGCAAAGTCGTACGCAAAGGTCGCGTACGATTCACAGCTTATCCCCGAAAAGGACGACGACGGCGACTGGACGTTTACGACGGACAGGGATTTTAAGATAGTTCAGCTTACGGATATTCATATCGGCGGCGGTAATCTCTCGGCAAAAAACGATTCGAATGCAATAACGACGGTTGCCTCGATGCTTACGGCGGAGAAGCCCGACCTCGTTATCGTAACCGGTGATATCGCATTTCCCGTTCCCTTCAAGGCAGGTACGTTCAACAACAAAACGGGAGCCAGGACTTTCGCCTCTTTAATGGAATCGCTCGGGGTTTACTGGACGTTCGCATTCGGCAATCACGATACGGAGGCGTACAGCTACTATTCGCGTGAGGATATTGCCGATTTTTATATGAACGGCGATTATCCGCACTGTATTTTCGTCCCCGGTCCCGACGACGTTGACGGCAGCGGAAACCAGGTTATAAAGATTAAGAATTCAAAGGGCATAATCACGCAGGCTCTCTACGTTTTTGACTCGCATTCGTACATAGACGGCGACTTCCTCGGAATTCAGTGGAAATATGATAATATTCACGAAAATCAGATAGACTGGTACTCCTCACGCGTTGCCCAGCTCAATGACGAAAATGCCTCCGCGGTAAGCGAGGCGCGCTCCTCCGACCCGAGCGGAAATTATCTCCCTCTTACGAATGTAAAATCGCTTGCGTTTTTCCATGTTCCTCTTACCGAATTTAAAGACGCGTGGACGGAGTTTGAGAACAACGGATATAAAGATACGGACGAGGTTCACTACAAGGGCGGACTTCTCGGCGAGACGGGCGAACGCGCGATTTACAGCGGTATTCACGAGGACAATCTCTTTGAAACAATATTAAGTCTCGGCAGCACGAAGGGCGTATTCTGCGGTCACGACCATTTCAATAACTTCACGATAAATTACAAGGGAATCGACCTCGTTTACGGTTACAGCGTCGACTACATCGCGTACGGCGGAATCAATAAAAAAGGCTCGCAGAGAGGCTGTACGGTAATAACGACGAAGCCCGACGGAACGTACACGATCGAGAAAAACAATCTTTATAAGAGCGGTAAATACGATATTCCCGCGGGATTTGCGGACAATATCTCAATGCAGTTCGAGGACGTAACGTTCAGATACTTCGAAGAAAATAAATAATAAAATAATATTCTGCGCGGAGTTCATATCATACTTCGCGCAGTTTTTATTGCAAAGAAAACGGTGTTCAATTATATTCTTTTCGGGCATTGATAAGACGGGGATAAAAATATTGTTTTTTTAACACAGACATTTTTTGTATGGAAATACAATGTCTTTCCGCATGAGATTTACGGTACTGCTCTGTACCGCATAAGGAATGTTTGCGCTTTGGAACAATAAATAAATTATTATTTAAGTCCCGCGAAAATATTTCTGATAAATTCCAGTACCGTAAAGAAAGCGTTGAGAAATCTGTGAAACAGCTCCTTTGCCCCGGTCATCGGAACGAGCGAAGAATTCTCATTATACGCAGTCTGTCCGCCTTTAGTCGAAAGACCTATCACCGTGCCCGAAACAGTGCCCGCGTCGGATAAATTCCACTTCTCGAATCCCGTCTCAAATACGGGCGAATCAGGGCTTAATTCGAAGTCGAATTCGGACGCATTTTTAAACATGGGATTTTTTACGATCGGTTTTGTGATTATCTTTTTGCCGACGGCTCGTTTTATTCCCATCGCGCGGGTCGGCTTTTCGATTATGTCAAAGTAAATATCCCCGCCGTTCGAAAGATCCCGGTAGATATTATCGTGCTCGTCCATGGTATTTTTATTTCTGATACAGGACATTGCGGGTGTTTTATTGTCGGTGAGAATAATATTATTATAAATATCCGCGGTCTTTTGTCCGCCGTCGGCGGGCGTGCATCTGCCCGGCGCTGTTACAATTCGCATCTGCGAGTCACCGCTTAGGGCGAATATATTATTTCTGACCGTGTTGTACGAGCCGTAGTGCAGATGATAAGCGTCGCTTCCGCACGCGTAGACGAGATTCTTCTCAACCAGCATATACGACGATCCCTCGTCAAGATATATGCCCCATCCGCCGTAACCGCCCTGCTCGGGGTCTGCGCTTACGTTGTGTATTACGTTGCCGGAAATGACCGTGCCGGGCTGATTGCCGAGCATATAAATTCCGCCCATATCGGACAGCCATCCCTGACCTATGTTGTAAATCAGATTATCGCTTATAGTATTGTTACAGCAAACGTTGTACGAATATCCCCACACCCAGCCGACCGAAATCGCCGTGTAATATCCGTCGTGAATTTCATTATGCGATATGTCGACAGTATTTGCGTGAATGATAAGCATCGCCGCTGAATTGTAATTTACCATGCCGTATTCGGATATAATATTATTCGTAATCGTAATTTTTTTCGTGACATTTGAATCGTTTACGTCGACGTTTTCTCCGCGGACATAGACCGCCTGCGCGCCGATATTATTAAAAATACAATTTTCGACAGAGGCGTTTTTAACCGCCGTGCCGAAGAAAACCGAACAGCCCGCAATGTCTCTGAATTCGCAGTTTTTTATGCGGAAATTCTCACAGTTGCTGTACGAAATGCATGTTTCCGAATTAAATCCCGCCTGGCTGTGTTCACGTTCGGTATAGCAAAAGGGAGTCGAACTCATAAGGTTTATAT
>UQQT01000025.1 GCA_900543395.1 uncultured Oscillospiraceae bacterium
AGAAACAAAATATAATTATCTTTTCGGCGTGGTTCAGGTACTTTATCGACAGTCTAAGGGGGGCTGTAAAACAGCCCCCTCGTATAATTTATGAATGTAATTTATTCTGCGCGGCAATAACCCTGTTCTGAACCCAGTCAACGGTCTGAACGTCGTCCTCGCTGAACTGCGCGTCGAAATCCTTCCAGAACTTATCGCTCTCGGAATCAACAAGCTTATCCTTGATGGTCGTGTACCATGAAGTCTCGTCGGCCTGACCTACGTAATACATAACGTGATAGCCGTACTCTGTCTCGATAATGCCTACGTCGCCCGTTTTTCTCGCTTCGCCTGCATAATTGCCCTCTGCGAAAGCCCAGTCCTCAAACTCGGCTACGTACTGGTCGTTGTTTATCATTTTTTCGATAAGTCCGCCCTTGCTCGACGTTCCGGTATCGTCCGAATTCGCCGAAACAAGATTTACAAACGCGTCCTCGTCGTACTCCTTACCGCTCTGCGAAAGAGCATCCTTGTAGCTCTGAAGAACTTTCTCCGCTTTCTCCTTAGCCGCTTTCTTCTGCTCGTCGGTCGGATCCGCTCCGGTTTTCTCGGTCGAGAACGCGCAGAGAATGTGACGTACGCTTACAGGCTTAACGTTATCCTGATAGGGCGCGCCGAGAGTGTAGATTATATAAACGTATTTGTCGGTCGAATATTTAGCCATTTCGCCCGCAGGTCTGTTATAATTGCCGTTATCGTCGACGGAATATACCCAGTCTGCCGCGTCCTTACTTACCGACGACGAAACAGTGGCGTAATCGGTTTTATGAAGAATGGTCGCGCCGTCCTTGGAATAAGTATCCTTGTCCGACTCATAATCCGACGAATCCTTGTCAAGGAAGAGGATAGCCTGCTTCTTGAACGCGTCCTCGGTGTTTCCGTCGGCTTTAACCGCGGCGATAAAATCATCGGCCTTGGCCTCTGCGTCGCTCTTTGCCTTATCCGCGTCGGCAGCATCGGCAGCGATATCGATTGTATACCATCTGAAGTCTACAACGTCGTAATCCTTCTTGTTTGCGGAATACTCCGCGTTGATCTTGTCGTCCGTTATATCATTATTGAATTCCTCTGTCTTAACGTCTCTGAATCTCGTAACATACTGCTGTTCGGTAACGATCTTTCTGAACAGTCTCTCGGTGATGCCCTTGCCGTACTGCCTGCTTAAAAAGCTCGATACGGAATAGTTGCCCCTGTTCTGATCATACTGGGTCATTGCGTCCTCGATAGCCTTATTATCCTCATCGGTAAGCTCGATATTGTTTTCGAGAGCCTTTGCGTAATATCTCTTTACGTTCGCCATGTTGTCGACGGCAAGCTTTGCAAAATACTTGTCGAAGGTTTCCTCGTTTCCGTCGGAATCCTTATGAGTCTGATTCGCGGGGGGCTGATTGTAGTCGAAACCGTCCGCGTATGTCGCGCCGTATGTCTTTGAATAGTTTGCAAATGTATAGTATACGGACGCATAGTAGAACGTATACTCTGCGGCGGAATACGATTTTCCGTCAATCTTAACAGCCTTGAGCACCTTCTGAGGAACGCCGAACTGAACGACAGAGCCTACAACGATAGCGCCGACGAGAACAATACAGAATATCCACGAAATGACCTTGCTTATCACGGCGGTATGGTCCTTGCCCTTTGACGAGCCTTTTTCGTTAGCTTTCGCGTTTTTGGAAATACGTTCTTTTCGCTCCTTACGGTAAAGCTCTTTTTCTTTTTCTAAATTTTTATCCATTTGGGAAAAACACCTTTCAGAAATGAAATTAACACAGGTTATTTTAATACTTTTCTAAAGATAATACAAGTATTTTTTGAAAAATACGCCGAATTACGTATTAAAATTTAAGAATTTCCGTCCTGTGCCTGCTGATCCTGTGCCTGCGCCTGCGCCTGCGAGTTAAGAGTATTAAACGTATTCTGCGCAGAGGTTACGACCTTTTCAATCTTGGCGTCGTCTTTAACGGCGTTCGACGAAGCGTTCTCGGCGTCGGTGAAGAGATCCTCTACCTTTTTATCGGTGAGAACGGACGTAATACTGCTCATCCACTCGGGAGACGAAGATGTCGAGTCAAAGAGCACGACGTGATATCCGTCGTCGCCCTTTATAACGCCGATATCGCCCTGCTTTCTGCCGGATTCCAACGCCCATTTGTCGCTTGCGGAGTCGGGCAGATATACGTTCTCGTGAAGCCCGCCGTTTGAAGAAGTCGAGCTGTCGGCAGATTTATCGGAAGCGACAGTGCCGAAATACTCTGCGTCATAGCCATTTTCGCCGGCATGCGCTTTATATTCGTTATAAATCGTATTTGCTTCGCTCTTGGCTTTCATAAGCGATTCCTCGTCCGTACCCGAGGCCGATATAAGGATATCCCTGTACGTTACGGGGTGAGTCTCGACCTTTGCGGGGACGGAGCTTATGCGGAATACGTACGTCATGGAATTAGCCTCAAACGATTTCATATCGCCCGCTTTTCTGACGTAATTTCCGTTTGCGTCGATTTCAAAAGCCCACGAAGCTACGTCGTCGGAAAGACTCGACAGATTGTCGTACGAAGCGTTGGGTATGGAGGGACACTCGTCTCTCGAATACTTATAATCCTCGCCCTTAAAATTGTCGTAAACCGCGTTTGCGAACGTCTGACCGTTATTAACCGCGTCTATAAGCTTCTGCGCTTTATCGGCGGCTTTTGTTCCGTCGGTATCATCGGAAAAATAATAATACTCGATTCCGGCAAGGTCATAATCCTTGCGGTTATCGTTATACTCTTTAAGAATTTCGGCTACGCCCTCGTCGGAGGTGTAGTATTCTTTCGCTTCCTCTGTCTTGCGCTCTTTATATACGTTCGCGACGGCGTTCTTTTCGAGAATCGATTTAAGCGTGTCCTCGCCGAAGCCCTTGCCGTAATACTTTTCAAGATACTCTGCAAGAGTGATTCCGTCCTTTTCAGCCTGCGAAGTGAGCGAGTCGAGAGATTCGGTGACGTAAGTCTTATACTCGTCGTCGGAGAGCTTAATGCCCTCGCTCTCGGCTTTCTTGTAAACGGTATTTACGTAAGCCATCTCTTTTATGGCTCCGTCGCGTATCGAATCGGCGCTTATCGAACCGTACTGAATGTACTGATAGTAGTACGAATAATAGTTAAGGTAATAGAAATAGAATTCGCCCGCGGTGTACTTGTCGTCGTCTATCGTCATGATCGTCTCGTCCGATTTAATGCCCGCCGACGGCGAACCCTGCGTAATCCATACTATCGCGCAAAGTCCCGCCACGATTATCGCAAGCATTACGGCAAGAGAAACGATAAGAGCGGTTTTCTTCTTTTTCGGTTTTTTGCCGGCGTTCTCCGTTTTTGACTCCGCTTCGGCAGCGGATTCGAATACGGGAGCGGGCGAAGTCAGTTCATCGGCTTCGCTCTGTTCGCCGGAAGCGTCCAAAGCGGATGAATCCTCTTTTTCGGTCAGCGGTTCGTTTTCATCGGATACGTCCGAATCGGGCTGAGCCGAAACCGAGTCCGGGGAATAGGATTCCGACGAATCTTCCGTGGTATCGTTTGTTTCGGCCGTGTCCGGGGACAGCTCGTCTGCCGAACCGTTTGACAAATCGTTGTTCTTCTCAAAATCGTCCATGATAATACGCCTTTCATAAGGTAATACAAGTTATATAATACAATATTTAAAGTATTTTTACAAGCGTTAATTTTACATGACTTTTATTTAAAAAAAATTGAATTACCGCTCATTATCCTTAAATATCTCCGCCGCACTCGAAGCGAGTCCCGCAAGCGACTGAAGCTCTGACGGAATTATAAGCTTCGTAGCCTTGCCGTCGGCGACCTTTGCAAGCGATTCGAGACTCTTTATCGCAAGAACGGCGTTCGAGGGATTCGCCTCGTTTATAAGTCTTATTCCCTCGGCGTTAGCCTGCTGAATCTTGATAATAGCCTCGGCTTCACCCTCGGATTCCTTTATCTTTGAAGCCTTGACAGCCTCCGCATGAAGAATTGCAGATTCTTTATCCGCCTGTGCGGCGAGTATCTGCGACTCCTTTTTACCCTCGGCAACAAGTATCTGACTCGCCTTTTCGCCCTCTGCTCTGAGAATCGACTCTCGTCTTTCACGTTCGGCTTTCATCTGCTTCTCCATCGCGTCCTGGATTTCCTTGGGCGGGAAGATGTTTTTAAGCTCTACCCTGTTGACCTTAATGCCCCACGGGTCTGTCGCCTCGTCGAGAATTACGCGAATTTTTGAATTTATAATGTCTCTCGAGGTAAGAGTGTGGTCAAGCTCCATTTCGCCTATGATGTTACGAAGCGTAGTAGCCGTAAGGTTTTCTATTGCCGATACGGGCTGCTCGACTCCGTACGTAAAAAGCTTCGGATCGGTTATCTGATAAAATACGACTGTGTCTATCTGCATAGTTACGTTATCCTTTGTAATAACCGGCTGAGGCGGGAAGTCCGCGACCTTCTCTTTTAAAGATACGACCTTTGCTACGCGTTCGATAAACGGAATTTTAATGTGAAGTCCCGTCTGCCATGTTCCTTTGTACGCGCCGAGACGCTCGACAACATACGCCTTTGACTGCGGTACGATTTTTATATTCGCGATTACTATAACGAGTATAAGCAGTACGACTGCGGCTATTGCGATATATGCTCCCATGATTTTTCCTCCTTAAATTTCCTCGACAATGAGCTTTACGCCCTCTATCGAAAGCACCTTAACCCTTGCGCCGGCGGGAATCGTTTTACCCGACGGACTTTTCGCAGACCATACGGAGCCCTTGACCTTTACAAGCCCCTTTGCTTCGATATCGTCTATTTTTTCCGTCACGATACCCTCGAGTCCGATATACATATCGGCATTCGTGGGCTCGCGTTTTATTTTTTTATTAAGCTTTTTTATAAGCGGTCTCGTCGCGGCAAGGGAAACAAGCGATACGAGCGTGAAAACGGCTATCTGAATCCACAGCTGATCGACCCTGCACACGGACAGAATGAACGAAGCAAGCGCGCCGACGGCAAACCATACGGACACAAGCTGAACCGTTGCGAATTCAACTACTACCGCAACGATGAAAACGGCTATCCATATATAAGTCATCATAACAAACCGGCTCCTTTTTTTTAAAGCTGTTTGTCCCTGTCGTACGAAGCCTTGAACGCCTTATCGACAAGAGCGTACAGCCCGTCCGAATCAAGAACCTTTACGCCCTCTATCGTCGTGCCTCCGGGAGAGCATACGCGTTTCACCATCTCGCCCGGTTCGCCGACTCCGGCTTTCAGAAGCTCGGCGCTTCCGAGAACGACCTGAACGGCGGCTTTAAACGCGGTCTCTTTATCAAGTCCGTATTTTTCGCCCGAGCTTGCAAGAGCGTCTATAAACATGAACGAATACGCCGGAGCGCATCCTCCGAGAACTCCGAACACGGAGAATTTATCCTCCGTAAGATTTACGGCTTCACCGTATGACGAGCAAATTCCTCCTACGACGGCGAGTTCATCATCCGAAACTCTCGAATTCGAAGTATACGCCGATATCGCCGAACCGACCTCCGCGTTGAGATTCGGGAAAATTCTCGCAATTTTCGCGTCATAGCCGAGAAGCGAAGCTATATATTCCGTCGTCTTGCCCGCGGCTATGGAAACTATCAGCGGATCTCTGTCCCTGACCGTCTCTCCGACTGCGGGCAGAATCGTCGGAAAAACCTGCGGTTTCGTACACAGCATTATAACGTCGCAGTTTTTCTGGGCGAACCCTTCCCCGACGGCGTTTACTCCGACGCAGGCGCAGAACGAATTAAGAGCTTCGGTATTCGGGTCATAGACATAAATATCATTTTTTTCGAATACGCCCTTTTCGGCAATGTTTCTTATAATCGGACGAGCCATGTTGCCCGCTCCGATAAATCCTATTGTTTTCATTTTAATCACCAAAATTCTTTAAATCAAAGCTTGTATACAATATGATTATATATTATATGAAAATATTTTTCAACAGCTTTGAAAATTCGTTGTTTATTTTATTGTTAAAATGTTTTTTTCATTGTATAATAGAATTACCGAATAAATTCGGAATAATATTTTTACGGAGGGATCGTTATGATCTTAGCTGTCGACATAGGCAATACCAACGTCACGTTCGGACTGTACATTGACGGCAGACTTGAAGTCGTCTCGAGAACGGCGACCGACAGAGCGAGAACGGCGGAACAGTACGCCGTCGAAATGTCCGCGATCATATCGCTTCACAAGGCGAACGCCACCGACTGTACGGGAGCAATAATCGGCTCCGTCGTACCGGAGCTTACCGCCGTGATAAGCGACGCGATATATCTGCTGACTCTCGCGAGAGCGAAAATAATCGGCCCCGGAGTCAAAACGGGACTGAATATCAAAATCGACAACCCCGCGCAGCTCGGAGCCGACCTTGTGGCGGGAGCCGTCGGTGCTCTGGGCAAGTATGAAACGCCCATGCTCGTACTCGACCTCGGTACTGCAACGAAAATCAGCGTTATCGACTCAAACGGAGCCTACAGAGGCTGTACGATAGGCGCAGGAGTAAGAATCTCGCTGGACGCGTTATCTAAAATGACAAGCCAGCTCCCCGCTATATCAATGGCGGGCGAAATCTGCCCCATCGGCACGAACACGGTCACAAGCATGCAGTCGGGAACGGTGCTCGGCACGGCGGCAATGCTCGACGGAATGTGCAAAAGACTTGAAAAGGCTCTCGGAGAAAAAATAAGAACCGTTGTCGCAACGGGCGGAATCGCAGCAGATATTATCAAAAACTGCGAAACGGATATAATTTCCGATCCGAATCTCGTTTTGGACGGTCTTAAAATGATCTACGATAAAAATTAAAAATACAAACTCACATCTGTGATATATCATTTATGAACATCAACAGGAGGAATAAAAATGAATAACAAATCAAAGAAAACAAACCGCGAAAAGATAATCAAGCTGACGGAGCTTGCAATGCTCACGGCGATTGAAATAATCGTCTGCTTCACCCCCTTGGGCACTCTTCCCGCTCTCGGACCGCTCTCGGCTACTCTCTCTCACGTACCGGTAATCATTACGGCGGCGGTACTCGGCACAGGCGCGGGTGCGTTCATGGGACTCGTTTTCGGAGCGTGCAGCTTCATCTACTGGACATTCACCGCTCCCGGACTTTTCTCGTTTATATACACGCCGTTTTACACGATGGGCGAATTCTCCGGCAACTTCGGCTCGCTTCTCATATGCTTCGTACCGAGAATTCTCATCGGCGTCGTTACGGGACTTATAATCAAGGCTCTCGGAGAAAGGATTAAATACAAAGGGGTAACCTACACTATAGCGGGACTTCTCGGAAGTCTTACGAATACGTTCCTCGTCTTAGGCGGAATTTACGTTTTCTTCGGTCAGGAATATCTCGCCGCGTTAGGCGGCGGCGCGGGCAAAACGCTCATCGCGATTCTCGGCATGACCGTGCTTACGAACGGACTTCCCGAGGCGGCAATCGGCGCGCTCGCCTGCTCGGCAGTCGGACTCCCCGTAAAAAACGCCGTAGCAAAGCTTCATAAATAATTTTTGAATAAAACAAAAAAACATCCCGTACAGGCGAATTGATACCGTCCGTACGGGATTGTTATTTTTTATATTGTTATGAAAGCTTTATAAGGTCAATGCACTTAACGGGGCATGCTTCGTGACATTTTCCGCAGCCGGTGCATTTGTCATAATCAACGTGAGCGGCGAACTTATCGACCGTTACGGCTCCGGCTTCGCACGTTTTAACGCACTTCATACAGCCTATGCACGCAGATTTGCACTCTTTTCTCGCAATAACGCCCTTGTCGTGATTCTTGCACAGAACCGCAGCTTTCGTCTCGTGAAGAGGCAGAAGCTCTATAAGCTTCTTCGGACAGGTGTTTACGCACTTTTTGCACGCACGGCACGCGAGAGGATTGATTCTTGCGATTCCGTCGCATATATGAATCGCGTCGAACGGACATACCTTTACGCAGTCGCCGAGTCCGAGACAGCCGAATATGCACTCCTTCTCTCCGCCGTAAAGCTGCTGAGCCATACGGCACGAGTCTACGCCGATATAATTCATCTTTTTAACGGCGGTATCATTATATCCCTGACAGAGAACGACTGCAGCCATAGGCTTGACCTCGCCGGCTTCGAGTCCCATGATCTCAGCAATTTTCTTCGAGACCTCAGCGCCTCCGGGATTGCACAGCGCGGTATTCGTCGTCTCGCCCTTTGAGAGAGCCGAGGCATAGCCCGCGCAGCCCGAATATCCGCACGAACCGCAGTTCGCGCCGGGGAGACATTCGGTTATCTCCTCCGCCTTTTCATCCTTGGGAACAGCCATAACGATTGAAAAAACAGCCAGTAAAAGTCCCGCGGCAAGTCCGATTCCGCCTACTGTAAGGACGGCAAGCAATATAGGATTCATACTCTAAGCCCTCCTTTACATAAGTCCCATACCCTCGACAATGCCGGTAAAGCCGACAAACGAGAGCGAGACAAGCGACGCGGCGATAAGCGTTATAGGAAGTCCCTTTAACGACTCGGGGATATCGCACGTCTCCATTTTCTGACGCACGCCCGCGAAAAGAACCATCGCCAGCATAAATCCGAGACCGCCTCCGAGCGAATTTATCATCGACTGTCCGAATGTGTAGCCGTTGTCGAAGTTTAAGAGGACAACGCCGAGAACCGCGCAGTTGGTCGTGATGAGAGGGAGATAAATTCCCAGCGCGTTATAAAGCGGAGGCATAAATTTTTTCAGAACTATCTCAACCATCTGAACGAGAGCCGCGATAACGAGTATGCAGACGATCGTCTGAAGATATCCAAGGTCGTGCGACTGTAAGAAGTTATTGATGGGATAAGTCGCCGCCGTTGAAATAAGCATTACGACTACGACGGCGGAGCTCATTCCGACAGCCGTGCCGAGCTTCTTTGAAACGCCCAAAAACGGGCATATACCGAGGAACTTTGCGAGAACAAAGTTCTGCGTCAGAAGTCCCATTACGAGAAGAGCAATATAGAATTTCATGAATTACCCGCCTCCCCGTCTGTTGTTTTAACATTTTCGTCCGTTTTTGCGCTCATACCGCACTCGGCTCTCTGCTCGTCGGACATATGCGTGCAGGTCGAAGCCATCGGACAGTGCTTGCATCCGTGAAGCTCCGCTTTGGGAAGTCCTTTTTCGTCGGATATCTTATTGGCAAGAGCGATAAGAATACCGAATACGAAAAATCCGCCTGCAGGGAGAATGAACAGAGTCATCGGAGCAAGGCCGATTTTCGAAAGCCCCTCGGTAAAATCGAAGCCCTTGAACGTAACTCCGAATATTCCGAGAAGATTATCGGCTCCCGAGAGGAACGTTCCGGCGCCGAGGATTTCTCTTATCGTACCCATTATGAACAGCGATGCCGTAAAGCCCACGCCCATTCCGAGTCCGTCGAGAGCGGAGGCTCCCACGGGATTCTTACTTGCGAAGGCTTCGGCTCTGCCGAGGATTATACAGTTAACGACTATAAGAGGAAGATATACGCCCAGCGCGTCGTTGAGCGCGGGAACGTAAGCCTTAACGACCATCTGAACGAGCGTAACGAACGAGGCTATTATAACTATGTACGCGGGGATTCTGACCTTTGAGGGAATCACCTTTCTAAGAGCCGAAATAGCGACGTTCGAGCACACGAGAACTATCGTGGCGGCTATGCCCATACCTATGGCGTTTATCGCCGATGTCGTGACGGCAAGCGTCGGACAGGTTCCGAGAACAAGTCTCAAAACGGGATTTTCTTTTATAATGCCTTTGGTAAACTCCTTACCGAGGCTTCTTTTTTCCTCCATTTACGCCGCCTCCTTTGACAGATTTTCGTTATAGAATCCGACCGCGGAGTTTACCGCCGACGTAACGGCTTTAGACGTAATCGTCGCGCTCGTTATCGCCTGAATCTGTTCGGATTCCGATGCCGAACCCTTGACAACCGACAATGTTCCCGACTTGCCCGTAAACTGCGACAGCCACGATTCCTTTTTTGCGTTCATTCCGAGCCCCGGAGTCTCGTCAATTGAGAGAATCTGCAGTCCCGTGATTTTTCCGTCCTCGTCCAGTCCGGTCATGACGGTTATCGTTCCGCCGTAGCCCTTTGCGCTTGTCGTAAAGACGTAGCCGACGGTTTCGCCGTCCGCTCCCTTGCCCTCGACGTACGAAACTCCGTCTTTTTCAACCGGATCACCGAACGATTTCGCGTCGGAGAGAACGACTTTTCTCGACTTTACCTCGCTCTCATAATTTATCTTGCTGATAATCGGGGACGTAACGTTGTTTACAAACGCAAGAATTCCCGAGCATACAAGACCGATTACAAGAAGAGCGACAGTAGGCAGTATAACTTCTTTGGGTGAAAATTTTTTCATCTTATACCGCCTCCTTTTCTTTTGACTTTTTCTCTTTAACAAAACCGAAGGGAACGGGTCTGGTAAGAGTGTCTATATGAGGAGTAAGAATATTCATTAATATTATCGAATACGAAACGCCCTCGGGAAGCGAGCCGAACAGCCTTATTACGGACGTGATGATTCCGCATCCTATGCCGAATATAATCTTGCCCTTTGTGCTTATCGGGCTTGTCGCGTAGTCGGTCGCCATGAAGAACGCACCGAGCAGAAGTCCGCCAGAGAGAAGCTCGTAAGCGACAAACGTAAGATCGCCCCTGCCCGCAATGAGCATTATAACGGCGACGGTGCCTATAAACGTAAAAGGAATCGCGGGCTTGATGACTTTTCTCGCCATTAAGTAAATTCCGCCGGCTATGAGCGCGACGGCGCATCCCTCGCCGAGACATCCCTCTCTTATGCCGAACAGCATTTTAATAAGCGAAGGAAGCTCGCTGTCGGCCGCTATCTGAGAAGCAATATTTCCGCTCAAATCAAGCGCTGAAAGTCTCGCAAGCGGGGTTGCCGTCGTAACGGCGTCAACCGTCTGTTTCCACTGCAAGGGCTGAGTCCAGTCCGTCATTGCCGACGAGAACGATACAAGCATAATTATACGTCCCGCAATGGCGGGGTTTACGAAGTTCTGACCGATACCGCCGAAGCACTGCTTTGCTATAACTATTGCGGCGAACGAGCCAATAACGGCCATCCACAGCGGAATCGTCGACGGGAGATTGAACGCAAGCAAAAGTCCCGTGACTATCGCGCTCAAATCGCCTATCGTATTGTCTCTTTTGAGCACTTTTCTCGAAAGATATTCGAATAACACACAGCTGCCGACGCATACGGCTATGACGAGCAAAGCTCTGAGTCCGTACAGGAATACCGACGTTACCGCCGCGGGAATAAGCGATATAATAACGTCGCCCATGATGCCCGTTACCGTGTCCGCGCTGCGGACGTGCGGCGACGCGCTTACCGTAAGTCTGTTCATTTCTTTGCGCCTGCCTCTCTTACGATTTGTTTGCCCAGTCTCATATACTGAACAAGCGGTTTGCCCGCGGGACATGAGTACGAACAGCTGCCGCACTCCATGCACACGCCGATTCCGAGCTTCGAAAGCGTTTCGGCGTCCTCTCTCAGGGCGTATTTTTCAAGAAGAGTCGGAACAAGGCTCATCGGACATGCAGCGGCACATCTTCCGCATCTTATACAGGCTCTTTCCTTTTTAAGCGCGCCCGTTTTTTCGCTGAATACGAGAAGCGCGTTATTATTTTTTACGAGAGGAGCAGTCGTATCGACTATCGATATGCCCATCATGGGTCCGCCGGCTATGATTTTATAAGGCTCGGCGGAAAAACCTCCGCACGCGTCTATAAGCTTCTGAACCTCAATGCCTATGGGAACACGTAAATTCTTTGGATTTTTAACAGCGTCTCCGCTGACTGTTACCGAACGGCTGACGAGCGGTTTGCCCGTCTTTAAGTATCTTGCGGCAAACGAGACGGAGGCTACGTTCATTACGACGCATCCGACATCCGCGGGAAGCTTGCCTATCGGAACCTTTCTGCCCGTCGCGGACTGAATCATCATTTTCTCGGCACCCTGCGGATATTTTGATTCAAGAGCCATAACGTCGACCTTGAAATCCTTTTCCGTATTCTTAGACGCTATGTTTTTAAGAATTTCGATAGCGTCGGGCTTATTGTCCTCAACCGCGATAACGATGTGTTTAAATCCGAGAAGCTCGGCAAGAGAATAAACTCCGCCCATAACGTCCCACGAATTATCGATACATTCGCGGTAGTCTACGGTGATGTACGGCTCGCACTCCGCCGCGTTTACGATAAGAGTGTCAATATTTTTGTCGGGCGGGAACGCAAGCTTAACGCTCGTCGGGAAGCCCGCGCCTCCGAGACCGACGAGTCCGGAAGCTCTTATTGCCTTTACAAGCTCTTCGCGCGTTTCGACCTTAGGCGGTTCGATTCCTTCAAAAAGTCTCATTTCACCGTCGTTCTCGATAGTGACCGCGTCTACCATACTGCCGTTTGCAAGCTTTACGGGACCTATCGCCGTAACCTTACCTGAAATCGAAGCATGAACGGGCGCCGATACAAACGCGTCCGAATCGCCTACGACCTGACCTACGCCGACAATATCTCCGACTTTTACAGTCGGAGTACACGGTGCGCCTATGTGCTGCTGCATGGGCAGCAGAACCTTGTCGGGCATTTCGATTCTTTCCACAGGCAGGTCGGCGGTTATCTTACGGTGATCGACTTTGACTCCGCCTCTGACGTCCTTAACGGCTTTAAGAACGCCCTTCATATGGGCTTTGCTCATATTATTTTCTACCTCCATTTTTGCTTTATATAAAAATTTGAAATAATTATCTGAATAAAATTCTCTCTATCGGGGGAATGACAATCTTTAAAACAGTTCCCGTAACGACTCCGGAGCCTAACGCGCAGATTATCATAACCGGCATATATCCTATGACGGAGAACGTCGACATATAAAGGCCGGCGGCTGTCAGCTGCCCGATATTGTGAAACAGCGCTCCCGTAACAGACAGGAATATATATGAAAGATTCCTGCCGGTTTTTTTTGATACGGCGAGGACGGCTATGAGAATTACAACGCTTAACAGTCCGCCCGAAACACTCATAAAGAACGCGGCGGTTCCCCTTGTTATCAAAACGAAAACGGATTTTATAATAACGATTATAACCGCGTCGGCGTACGAAAAATTCAGGAGCGCGAACATGACGGCTATATTTGCAAATCCTATTTTCGCCCCGGGAGGCAGTGCCGATATCGGCGGTATCAGATTCTCGAGAAAAGACAGCGCAATCGCAAGCGCGGCCGCAATTCCCGTGTATGCGGCTCTTTTCGCCGCGGAAATTTGTTTTTTCGGCAATTATATCACCTAATACGAGATTATATCGGGGCTTTCGTCTTTTTCCGCCCCCGACAGCGTAATTACGACCTTTTCGGGAAGACATGCGGCGGTGTCTCCTGGGTTTACAAGCTTCCCCGACTTTACGCACAGCTTGTCCTTACAGTCGCTTTGCTTAAAATATATGCATCCCTTTTCGACGCAAACGACGACCCGCCCCGCGCACAGGGAAATATCATAATTTTCCGTTACGGTATCAAGCTCTATGGACTTCACCGTCTCGCCCGAACAGATAATCTGCGCCGTTACGCTTTTTTTATTCTCTTTGGAATAAATTATAAACGAAAACGAGCAGACGAGCAATATTATAATAATTACGGCGTCGCTTTTCTTAAAAAGCTTTCTTTCATTCATTCATTGTCACGTTATCCTTTATTCCGTCGGTCATTTTAACACTTCCGTCGTCCATGATGAAAAACGCGTCGGCGGAGTATTTTTCGAGAAGCTCAAGACTCTTTTCGTACCCGAGAACAAAGCACGCGGTAGCGAGAGAATCGGCATAAACTCCGCTGTCGTACGTAACGACCGTAACGCTTTTAAGTCCGCTCTCGGCGGGACAGCCCGTAAAGGGGGAGAGGATATGATGATACGTTTTGCCGTCAGACTCAAAATACTTTTCATAGCTTCCCGATGTCGAAACGAAGCTGTCTTTATATAATTTAATAACGGCGATGTAACCCGTGTTGTCACGTTCGGGCTTTCTTACTCCGACGCCCCAGTGGTCTGAATTCGGATTTTTGCCGAACACGCCTACGGTTCCGCCGACGGATACGACCGCACCCGAAACGCCCTTGGTATTTTTAAGAGCCGAAACCGCCTCGTCCGCGCCGGCGCCCTTGCCCGACGCGCCGAGATCGAGATGAACGCCAGCGGGAACGCTTACGCTGCTACCCGATATTTTTATGTTTTGATATCCGACGAATGAAAGTCCCTTTTGAATCTCCTCGTCCGACGGTACCCTCTGATTATCTCCGCCGATATCCCACATTTCGGACAGATTTCCGACAGTGATATCGAGCGCGCCCGCGCTGTCCTTGCACACGTCGAGCGTCTTATTTATGACGGAAACCGTCTTTTCGTTTACCATTGCCGAAGAATCGGCGTTGATTTTGCTTATATCGCTGTTTCCGGCAGTCTTCGAAATGAGAGAATCAAGATTTTTGACAGCCGTCACCGCGCTTTCGACACCCTCGGACGTATGTCTGCCGTAAGCCTTTACGGTGATGACCGTACCCATTGCGACGTCCGTTTTCGAGTCCTCTCCGGTCTTGAAAAACAGTGCGTAAACACACGATACGGCAATAATTACGACAAAAACGGCTGTCAGCGGAATAACCGTATTTTTTTTCATCTGTTTCATGGCAGTATACCGAAATGCTTTCCTATATCGCGAATTCTTTTATAAAACGGAACATTCCAAAAGCTCTCGTCAGCAGGCTCTATTCCCATCTTTTTAAGTATTGTAACAACCTTTGAAAGTCTTAATTTATAATCCGCGCAGTCCCTGTTTGATTCCTCTGTCCAGCCCGCCTCCGCGACGGCTGTCATTCTCGGGAAGAACATAAATTCCATCTGCTTATCATTGTCAATATATTCGCTCCACAAAGGCGTTTCCACGCCTATAATATGCCCTCTGCCGACCGCGTTCAGCTTATTCGATTCTATCTTGTAATTATAAACCTTATCAAGCGGAGTCATCCCGTACGGGTAGTCGAGATAATAGTGATAAAAATCGGATATGATAACATCTCCGCCGGAGTTCGCGTGCTTTATACACAGCTCGTCCCTGTCCATCCACATCTGCGCGGTTATTTCTCCGTCGGCAAGACCGCTTTTAAGGCTCTCGTTCCAGCATATGACCTTTTTGCCCTTTGATTTTAAATATCCGGCAATCTCGTTTACGAAAAAGCCCTGAAGCTCCTCTTCGTTTTTAAGCCCCTCTTTTGCGATTTTCGCACGGCAGTAGGGACATCTGCGCCACTTGGTTTTTGGAGCCTCATCTCCGCCTATGTGTATATATTCGCCGTCGAATACCTCGCACACCTCGTCAAGCAGATCTTTTATAAACGAATACGTCGTGACCTTGCCCGCGCAGAGAATGTCGGGGAAAATACCCTGCTTCGTAACTACGTCAATATGCTTCTCCTCGCACGAAAGATACGGGTACGAGGCGATAAGCGACGAAACGTGACCGGGCATATCTATTTCGGGGATAACGGTTATGAATCTGTCACGGCAGTATTTTACAATATCGGACATTTCCTCTCTCGTATAGAATCCGCCGTAACGCTCCTTAACGTGCTTTTTGCCGAAATCGGAGCTTTTTCTGTACGAACCGATCTCATTGAGCAAGGGGTATTTTTTGCTTTCGAATCTGAAGCCCTGATCGTCTGAAATATGCCAGTGAAAAACGTTGAACTTAAAAAGAGCCGCCGCGTCTATCATTTTCTTTATCTGCTTTACGGACGGCATGTGTCTTGCGGAGTCGAGCATAAAGCCCCTGTAACGGTACCTCGGCGAATCCTCTATACGGCAGCACGCAAGCCTGCCGTCGGGTGAAAGAAACGCAAGCTGCTTGAGCGTCTGCCATCCGCGGAAAAGCCCCTCGTCGGTCGACGAGGCAAGCGTTATGCTCTTTTCGGTAATTTTGAGAATATACGACTCCGCGCCCTCAATATCGCAGTCGATGACCGTTTTTACGCTCTGCGCGAGATTTTCGTTCTCAAGTATTCTGTAATATCCGTCTGACTGAGTATAAATCTTTACCTGAGGTATAACGTCGGGTGCCATAAAATATTCCTCCGATAATCATTAAATAAGTTAACCTACTTAAAACCAATCTATTATAACACATCACAATTGCGGGTGTAAACATAAATCATAAAAAATATTATAAAAAATGCGCCTGAAAACGTTCAGCCTTCATGCGCATATCAACTTATCGAGGATATTTTTTTTTATTCGTTTTATATAGCATAAGAGCCTCGTACATTTTCTGCCTCTCTCCTGCCTCGCTCGTTACGGTCATAACGTTTATTTTAGGTCTTTTTCCGAGAAGCGAGCGTATAAAATACCTGACGCCGAAGAAAAGCCAGCCGATCGGCAGCAGGAATTTAAGCTTTTTTGCAATGCTCCATTTTTCGTACACGATTCTGTTCGCATTGAAAAACAGACTGCCGATTTTCGAACGCTTCTTCTCTTCTCCCGCCCTCTGCATTATCAGAGCCTCATGACCCCTGTCAGAGCTTTTCTGTCCGAAATTGCCTGCGGAAAACACGTCTTTCATTATATTTACGCATATATTTTCGTCAATTTCTTCGGCAAATCCGCGTTCGTCCGCGCCGAGAAACATCGACGAAATTTTCGTCATGATGCACGCGAACCTCCACAGTCCGACGCGGTTGAGCTTTTCGTAAAACATCGATACGAATTCATCCTCGCCGAATGAATTTTCGAACACGGCAAAGTCGTTTATATGTCTTAATCCGAGTCCCTCGCCCGTCATATGGTGCGCCGTGTGCATAAGAATTATCAATCCGTGATGAAACGCGGACGGAATTTTCATCTGTCCGAAATCGGTGTTTATCAAAACGGATTTATCGAAAATATCGTCAGAATACTTCCTTATAATTTCGCCCGCTTCGCCGTTCGGAATTCCTGACGGCTCGCGGTGAAGCTCGTAACGGCAGTCATCTTTTTCGAAAACGATATGGACTCCGTGCCCCTCGTGTGACATTTTAAATCCGTCGGAAACGAGTATATCCGAAGCTCTTTCGATATCCTCGCTCCGGACTAAAAAATCAACGTCGCCCATATCCCTTAAAAGCGGGTCGGGATAATAGTAAGCCGAAGCGCAGCCCTTTAAAATAACGTAATCTATCCCCGCGTTTGTCATCAGCTCGTGAAGTCGTGCGTGCTGTGAACCGACCGCGACGTTTCGCATGAGTCTTGAACGCATTATATGCCTTATCACACCGATATCATTCGATTCACCGTCGATTTTATACGACGAAAACGCAAGAGTCGACACGCCCTGCGCGTAAGCCTCCTGCCACACAGAGCCTATATCCTCGTTCTTGATTCTCGGAATATCGGAACCGAACAGAGCGTGAGAGACGAGAGCCAGAACATTATTCTCTTTTTCTGCAAAGTTGAAAGAGTCGGGATTCATAATTTCATACATTTTCGGCGAAGGTATCCGGGCGCGACGGGTCGAATTTCTCGTTCGCCCACATAACGGTGACGAGCGGTTCGGTTTTAGATAAATTTATAATATTGTGAGTATAGCCGGGGAGCATATGCACAGCCTGCATTTTCTCGCCCGAAACCTCGAATTTAATAACCTTTTCATTGCCTATTTGTCTCATTTCGATAAGGGCTTTGCCCGATACGACGATAAAGAATTCCCATTTCGAATTATGCCAGTGCTGACCCTTCGTAATACCGGGCTTGCTTACGTTTACGGAGAACTGACCGCAGTTTTCCGTTTTTAAAAGCTCCGTGAAAGAACCCCTTTCGTCCTTGTTCATTTTTAAATCGAACGCGATTTTGTCCTCGGGCAGATACGACAGAAAAGTCGAATACAGCTTCTTTTTAAACGAGCCGTCGGGAATTTCGGGCATAACGAGAGTCGACGGCTGTGCGGAGAATTCATTTAGATAATTTACGATTTCGCCGAGCGAAGCCCTGTGCGTGATGGGACAGTAACAGTACGCGCCCGCCGTATCGGGGATAACGTCAAGAGAGTCGAAACGGCATCTGTGCTCTTTACCCTCGAGCGCGTCGAGCATTTCCTCTACAAGGTCATCTATATATAAAAGCTCGAGCTCGGTTTTTTCGTCGTTCACGGTAACGGGCATATCCCGTGCGATATTGTAACAGAACGTAGCGACAGCCGAATTATAATTGGGTCTGCACCACTTGCCGAACAAATTCGGGAAACGGTAGACAAGCGTTTTTATACCCTTTATTTCTCCGTAAGAAATAAGCAGATTCTCGCCCGCAAGCTTGCTCTGTCCGTAGACGGAGCCCGCATATCTGCCGACAAGAGAAGCCTGCGCAGAGGACGAAAGCATTATCGGAGCACTGCTGTTATTACGTCTTAACGAATCGAGCAGAGTTTCGAGAAAACCGACGTTTCCCCTCATGAATTCGCTTATATCGTCGGGTCTGTTTACGCCCGCGAGATTAAATACGAAATCGGCTTTTTTGCAGTATTCGTCAAGCTCTTCTGATGTATTTCCGATGTCATAGCAAAATATTTCATCTATTTTCAGATTCGGACGCGTTCTGTTTTTTAAATTCTTAATGTTCAATAAATTCTCGACGAGATTTCTGCCGGCAAATCCGTTTGCGCCTGTTACGAGTATGTTCATATCAACACTTTCTCCAAACCGTTTTATTAACAATCGACGTATAGCTCTGTATGAGATTCACGATTTTATCGGACACATTTTTGTCCGTGTAATCGGGAACGCACGTGCAAACTTTTCTGTTCGAATTCATCATCAGAGCGGTTTCGGCCGCCTGCAAAAGAGAATCGGAATCTATACCGGCCAGTACGAAACAGCCCTTGTCGAGAGCCTCCGGGCGTTCGGTTGAGGTGCGTATGCACACGGCCGGGATAGGTGTTCCCTTACCCATGTAAAAGCTCGACTCCTCGGGCAGAGTTCCCGAGTCTGAAACGACCGCGAACGCGCGCGACTGTAATTTATTATAATCTATAAAACCGAGAGGCTCATGCCTTATAACGCGCTTATCAAGCTTAAAGCCCGAAACGTCGAGGCGTTTTGCCGAACGCGGATGGCACGAATAGAGAACGGGCATGTCGTACTTTTGAGCAAGAGCATTGACCGCCGTAAAAAGGGACGTAAAATTTTTTTCGGTATCGATATTTTCCTCGCGGTGCGCCGAGAGAAGAATATATTTTTTATCTTCAAGTCCGAGACGGGAGAGAATATCGCTTTTCTCTATCTCCTCATAATGCGCGTCAAGAACCTCCGCCATGGGCGAGCCCGATACGAAAGTGCGCTCCTTAGGCAGTCCGCACTCTGCAAGATACCGTCTCGCGTGCTCGGAATACGCTATGTTTACATCGGAAATAATGTCAACGATACGCCTGTTGATCTCCTCGGGCAGGCATTCGTCCTTACAGCGGTTGCCCGCCTCCATGTGAAAAATCGGAATATGAAGCCGTTTTGCCGAAATCGCGGAAAGACAGCTGTTCGTATCTCCGAGAATCAGCAGAGCGTCGGGCTTTATCTCGTTCATAAGCTTATACGACGAGGAAATTATATTACCCATTGAGTCTCCGAGATTGTCGGCGGCGCAGTCGAGGTAGATTTCGGGCGCGTCAAGCCCCAAATCCTTAAAAAATATACCGTTTAAGCTATAATCGTAGTTCTGTCCCGTGTGCGCGAGAATCGTATCAAAGTACATACGGCACTTTTTGATAACCTCCGAAAGTCTTATGATTTCGGGGCGTGTTCCGACGATTATAAGCAATTTTAATCTTCCGTTATTTTTAAAAGAAACATTATATTCCATATTCTTCTCCGAATATTATTAAAGTCTGCCGAGCTTTTCGAGTTCTTCTCTTATATAGCTTAATTCGAGCAGTTTTTTCTTAACTCCCTCAACGTCGAGAATCGCAGTATTGTTCGAATTGAATTCGGTCAGCGTATTTCTCTGCGCCTCGCCGGAGGTGAAGAATTTATCGTAATTCAAGCTTCTGTTGTCTGCGGGAACTCTGTAAAAGCTGCCGAGATCCTCCGCGTGCGCGCACTCCTCGTTTGTAAGGAGCGTTTCGTACATCTTTTCGCCGTGGCGGATTCCGATAATTTTGATGTCGCTCTCACTGCCTCCGAACAGCTCGCATACGGCTTTCGCCTGCGTATGGAGCGTACACGACGGAGCCTTCTGAACGAGAATGTCACCGCTTTGAGCATTTTCAAACGCAAATACGACGAGTTCGACCGCCTCTTCAAGAGACATTATGAATCTCGTCATGTCGGGATTCGTAACGGTGATGGGCTGACCGTTCTTTATCTGTTCTATCCACAGCGGGATGACCGAACCGCGCGAGCACATTACGTTGCCGTAGCGCGTACAGCATATTTTTGTCTTGTCAGGCGAAACGGTACGCGATTTCGACGTTGCGACGCGCTCCTCGAGGGCTTTGGTTATACCCATCGCGTTTATCGGGTACGCCGCCTTGTCCGTCGACAGACATATAACCGATTTTACCCCCTCGTCAATCGCGGCGGTGAGGACGTTGTCCGTGCCTATTACGTTCGTTCTGACAGCCTCCATCGGAAAAAACTCGCACGACGGAACCTGCTTTAACGCCGCGGCGTGGAAAATGTAGTCTACGCCGTGCATTGCCGAGCGAACCGACGAAATATCCCGTACGTCGCCTATATAGAATTTGATTTTATCGGAAAACTCGGGGAACCTCGCCTGAAAATCATGGCGCATGTCGTCCTGTTTTTTTTCGTCGCGTGAAAAAATGCGGATTTCCCCTATATCGGAAGTCAGGAAACGGTTCAATACGGCGTTGCCGAACGAACCCGTACCCCCCGTGATAAGAAGCGTTTTATCTTTAAATTGAGACATATTATTTCTCCTCTCCGCCTGCGGGCTTAACGCACGGAAGCACCGCGTGTCCCCAATCTTTAAACCAATGCTTTAATTTAATCGAATTATCGGAATGCTCAACGTCAAAGCGTATTCCGTTTACTCTGTCGTAAAACATAACGTTGCCCGATAAATCCTCATCGTACAAAATTATGTCGGCAGTATATTTTCCCGGAACGAGATATGACGTATCAAACACGAAATCAGCGGTATTTATGCTCTCGCCATGCTCAAGCTCCCCGCAGAAAACCACGCCTACGGGCGACATATCTATAACATTTATTATTATTTTCATTTTAAGCGTATCCGACCGGGTGGAAGCCTCGTTTTTATATGTAATTCTGAACGGGAATTTTTCACCGTAGGAAAAACGGTTTGATTTTACACCCGGATACTCCACGCTTTGAACGGTGTGAGTACAACGGCATTTCTTCGCTCTTTTATCGTTCGACGTATCGAAATACACGGCATTTTCATAATCCCTGTTCTGCATATATACGGATATTGCCTCCTCCGTATTACCGTCGAATACGACCCTGCCCTGCGACAGAACGACACACCTGTCGCACAGGGCTTTTACCGTAGCCATATTATGACTGACATACAGTATCGTCCTGCCGTTCTCCGACGCAACCTTTTTCATCTGCTCTATGCATTTATTCTGAAAATTAACGTCGCCTACGGCAAGCACCTCATCCATAATCATTATCTCACTGTCAAGGTGAGACGCTACCGAAAATCCCAGCTTAACGCGCATACCGGACGAATATCTCTTTACCGGCGTGTCGATAAACTGACCGACCTCGGAAAACTCGACTATTTCATCGAATTTTTTATCTATTTCGGCTTTGCTCATACCGAGTATAGCGCCGTTTAAATATACGTTCTCACGCCCCGTAAGCTCCGGGTGAAATCCCGTTCCGACCTCGAGCATGCTCGTGATTCTGCCGTTCATGTATATATTGCCCTTCGTCGGAGCCGTGACGCGGCAGATAAGCTTTAAGAGTGTGGATTTGCCCGCGCCGTTATGTCCTATTATTCCGAGAGCTTCTCCTTTTTTTACTTCAAAGGAAACATCGTCCAGGGCTAAAAATCTCTCGTTTTTATCATGCGCGGTTTCACCGATTTTTAAATTCGGATCCTCTTTATGCATAAGACGCGCAAGCTTTGACTGTATCTCACCCTTAAGCGTCGCACCGCCAATCATTCCGAGTCTGTATTCCTTTGAAACATGCTCTATTTTTAAAGACAATTCTTCCATAATGTACCTCACACCGTATCAAGGAACGTTTTTTCTACTCTGCCGAAGAGTAAAACGCCGACAAACAGGACAATTAAAGTTGTCACCCAGCTTATCGCATAAAACATCCAGTCAATCTCTCCCGTACCGAGAAACGCGTATCTGAATACGTTTATTATCGGCGTTACGGGGTTGCACATATAGAAATAGTAAACCGGCTCTTTTGCAGCAAGCGAGGAACGGCTGAACATATCGTACGCAACGGGAGACGCGTACGACCACAGACTTACGCCGAAGCTTACGAGCATATTAAGGTCTTTATATTTTGTCGTAAGGGATGATATTATTATGCCGAAGCCCATACCGAGAGCCGCCAGCTGTATAAGCATGAGCGGTGTCATAAGTATGTATAAATTAGGATGCACTCCCATTCCCCTGACGGAATAGTAAACAAGGAAAATAAGCATAAACGCAAATTGAATAAAAAACGTGATAAACTGCGATAACGCGGAGGTTATCGGCGCGACAAGACGCGGATAATAAACCTTGCTGAATATCGCGGAGTTGTTTATAAACGTACCCGAGTTATCGGTAAGCGTATTTGCAAATAACTGCCACGCTATATTGCCCGAGAGAAAGAATATGAAGTTCGGCACTCCGTCCGCGCCGAGTCCCGCAATGCTTCCGAATATAATTGTATAAACCACGGTAGTTAAAAACGGCTGTATTATCGCCCACGCGGGACCCAAAATCGTCTGCTTGTACTTTGCGACGAATGTTCGTCTGACGAGCAGGATTATAAGATCCTTACATTCCTTTAATCCCTTAACGTCTACGTCAAATAATTTATGCTCCGATCTTACGACCGCAGTCCATTTCTGTTCTTCCATACATTAATTACACTCCGTTATATCATTTCAGTCCGCCGTCGGGGTAACGAACCGGTTTTTTATTAAGTATTTTTATAATATTGACCTTGCCCGGAAACGGCTGTGTGTCGTTTATAATACCGTATTCGTCCGACGGCAGAGGGGCGTATATTTCGCAGTCATATTTTTTATCTTTTCTGTTGTTTATAAGTATTTTATTATCAAACTGAAGCTCTGCAAACTCCGCCATCTCTTTCTCGGTACACAGATTCATCCGAGATAATTTAATAATTATATTATCGTAATTTACCCGCGAAGCGCGCCTGTACCATTTTTCGGCGGCTTCCTTAGGTGTCTTGTAGTGTAAAAAAATTATTTCAACATCATCAAGCAGAGCAACAGGGACGGACAGCTGATTTCTCTCTTTTAACAGTTCGTAATATTTCGAATCTTCGGGTTTTATGAATTCAAGCTTACAGCCGAGATAATGTTTCAGATTCGAAACAAACCGTATATAATCGGGAGCAAAAAAGTAAAGCCCCGCAGTAGGCGACAGATACGGCATATCGAGGTACTGATATACCCTGCCCGCCCAGCAGTTATTCGAAATAACCGAAAAATCACGCCGTTTTACAAAACGTTTTACGATTTTTCGGCGAAGATTATAAAAAAACTTCGCTATCCGCTTTTTTAACTTTTTTATTTTTCTCTTCGTGTATGCAAAAGCCAATTTATACCACAGACCTTAACAGATATTATTAATTGCTTCGAGCCATTTTTCCGCTATTTTTTCGGCAGTCAGTTCGTCTCGTATTTTGTACGCATTCTCGGAATTTTTTTCGCTGAAATTTTTGTCGTCGGCAACTCTCGCCATACCATCGCTCAATGCGGAAATATCGTTCATAGGCACAAGCACGCCGTTTTCGCCGTCGTTTATAAGCTCTCTTGCCCCGCCGCCGAGGCAGTCGGTGCATACGCACGGCATGCCTATCGCCATAGCCTCGACCATGGAGTTCGAAAGTCCCTCGAAATCCGACGAGGAAACGAACATCGCGCAGTCGGCGATTTTTTCGTGAACGTCCGCGCACGGGGGCAGAATCTTTATAAATCCGTCCGCGTTTTTATCCTTTATATAGGATATCATTTCGTCCCTGTACGCTTCCTCCGACTCCTCTACGGTGTTGCCGTATATAAGCATATCGTAATCGCCGTGATTTTCATGAAACATGCAAAACGCGTCTATCATAAGTTTTATGTTCTTCTGCGGAGACATCCTGCAAAAATTTACGGCTGTTTTTCGTCTTTCACCCGTAAAACGTTCGGGCAGATTCGGCTTTACGGGGTTATGTATGACAACCGCGTTTTTAAACGTATCGCCGAAAAATTCAATCTCGTTCTCGGTCTGAAAAACAGCGCCGTCGGCTTTCGAAAGTATCTTAAAATAACGTTTTCTCTCTCGTTCATCCTCGGGATATTCAAGTTCGGGAGCGTTGCGTTCGGCATAAATCAATTTTGAACCCGTATTTTCAGCTGCAATATAGGTTTGTTCATAACATCCGATTCCGAACGGAATGTATATACAATTTCTATGCCGATATGCATAGTACATCATTTTTTTATTTTGTCTTAAATGACGTATATTAAAATTCAAATTATTATTTATAATATTAAAGAAATTATATAGGTATTGAATATTCTTTTTTCTTTTTATCCTTTTGTTGATATTGCTTGATAGTTCTTCTTTTTCATCAAAAGAGAGAGAAGTTACATAATCATCTAAAGAAACAAGATGTACATTATCGGGAAAATCGAAATAAATATCACTTGCAACAGACTTTGTAGCAAGCAAAGTAATATTATACCCGGCTTTCGCGAATTCGCACGCAAGATTCGTTGCATGACGTGCAACCCCGCCGTTTTTATAATTTCCTATGACAAAAACAATATCTTTCATTTAAGTCTCCCTTTTCTCAAACAATCAGAAGATGAATAATTATTTTTTTAACAAGTCCCGAATCCAAATATACGCTTTTTCCACAACGGGAATATTAATAAACGCAGAAATGCATTTTTTTACTCTTTTCTTTAATGTAATATGTTCGGTATTTTCATAGCGTTTCAATATATTTTTCGGCTTACCCGAAACAAGTCCCAAATATATTTCGCGGTAAAACGAATTCAGCTTTTCATGCTCTATAAGCGGCAGACTTTTTCTTACTGCCTCATCATCGGATATCTGCTCTATTTTTTCAAGCTTTACCTTTCGGCTGTTTCCGTTGTCCTTTGATTCATTAATAATTCCCGCCACAGCGAAGAAAAAAACACAGAGAGCCATATTATATGAAAGATCCTGATGCTTTTTATAATTTTCGACATCACTTTGAAGCACGTCGATAAGCGGACGGATAAGATTCCAGTAATTTTTTGTATATCCCCGTGAAAGAGACTGCCCGTTATTTCTGGTTCTGTTGTGATACAGATAATCATCGCCGAGATATACAAAGCGATTCGCATGAATCATGGATTCAAAAGTCAGCTGTAAATCCTGACTGCGTCTGAACCTGCGGTCAAATTTAATACTGTTATCATCAAGCAGTTTTTTTCTGTATATTCTCAGACAGTTAGACCAGCGAATAACATCGTTCGCGCCTTTTTTTGATATTCCGCCGAGCGAACGGGGCAGAATTTCATCTTCAATACGCGTTCTGTCGTATACACCGGTTTCAAGGTACTTGCGTTCTTTTTCATCTTCGTCCGCAAACACATTGCAGAAAGCGACATCCGCACCGGCTGTCACGGCTGCCTGATACATTTTTTCATACATATCGGGTTCTATCCAGTCGTCGGAATCTACAAAACCTATAAATTCGCCTCTTGCGCGCTCGATGCCGTCCTGCCTTGCCGCGGCAAGTCCCTCGTTTTCTTTTTTATAATATATAACCCGGTCGTCTTTTAAATAATCATTAATGATATTCTCGCTGTCATCCGTCGAACCGTCGTTAACGATTATAATCTCAATATCATCAAGCGTCTGCGATATCACCGAGTCAAGGCATTGCTTCAGAGTCCCGGACGCATTATATACAGGTATAATAACGCTGACTTTATACTGCATTTTTCTTTAGCCCCTTATATATTATTTTTTTTAAAAGACGAACTTTGTATTTATTCGGCAGGTCAAAGAGGTGATCTACCAGTTTTCTCGGTGAACGGTTTAAAGCAAAATCGTAATATATAATCTCCGCCCACTTACTCCAGATTATATCCCCAAAAACCTTTTTGTTAAAATATTCATATCTGTCGTTTGAATCAATTAACTTACGAAGCCATCTATAAGTATTTTTATCATATGCTTTTCTGCCTGTTAAAAACCCGTAATGAATATTGTAATCATCGTCTGAAATATCGATATGAAGCCGGGAAAGCTGTTCCTTTATATTTTTTTTTGTCATTAAATACTGTTTTGAAGAAGCGGTGGCGCTCACAGCCTTATTATTAAGACGATACTGAAAAAGTATCTCGGGAACATTAGAGCACTGTGCATATTTACTGCATTCAACCCACATTTTATAATCCTGAGAAACAGGATAATTTTCATCATATTTTATATCAAATCTGTCAAGCATGGATTTTCTGAATATCGCAGTAGGATGAATAATTGAAGCCTGATTCCCGAACAAAAGAGAACAGCGAAATTCTTCACGCTCCGGGAGCTCAACAGTCCATGTCTTTTTCTTTCGTTTTTCAGCGCCTTCTCCTATTAAATCAGCCCATGTACCGCAGACTATAACGTCAGGATGTCGATTCATAAAATCAATCTGCTTTTCAAATCTGGTCGATAAACTTATATCATCCGCATCCATTCTTGCAATATATTCCCCGCCGGCCGCCGAAAAACCGCGGTTCAGCGATTTTGTTATACCCATGTTGGATTCATTTTTAAAAAAGATTATACGGCTATCGGATTTTGCATATTCTTCTATGATATTCGGTGAACTGTCTGTCGATCCGTCATCCACAACAATAAACTCAAAATCCGAAAATGTCTGATTTAATACGCTTTCAACCGCGGATTTAAGATAATCCGGCTGGGTATTATAATTCGTCATTACAACAGATAATTGTTTCATTAATCATTTTCTCCTAAAACTGTTTTTCAACAGTCTTTTTTTCTCGCGAAAAACAATCGCAAACATATCGTGCTTCTTTAAACTGTTCCATATAGGAAGATAAGACGCTCTTATATAGGGATTATTTTTAAGTAAACGTTTTGTTGATGTGCTTAAGTATGTTTCCCAATCAAAATCTACTGTCTTCTTTCTTTCCTTACCGCTCTCGGCAGCTCTGAAACATTCTAAAAACCTGTATACAGCCGAATTAAAATTATTCGCGGCAAGACGTGAAGAAAGCTCATCAGAGTTTTTTATTTCAGGTAAATCATAAAGAAAATCATATATAAAAACCGTATTAAAATAGTTAAGATTATCGAAATCTATTTTGTTTGACATGCTCTCGGGAAGAATTCTGTAATTATACAAAATAGAATCGCAAATATATATATACTCGGATTTTGTCAGTGCAAAATATGACTGTATCATATCCTCTGCAAATCTTTTGTCTGAATATAAATTCGGATTAAAACCTTTATTCTTTATGCATTTCTTTTTAAAAACCTTTGAACAAAGACTTCCCGGAATTTTCCCTGAAACAACGGCTTTATAAAACAAATCGGATTTTGTCTTATCTATAAGTGTATTATTTATTTCTTTAATACAGTAATCTTTTTGTTTGCCGTCCGAATCGAAAGTTCTGAATCCAAAACAAACCGCATCCGGATAACCGTGTTCTTCAATTATTTCAGTAAGCTTTTCTATATAATCTTTTTCTAAATAATCATCAGCATCCAAAAATGCAATATAATCTCCGTCGGAGGCTTCAATCCCGCACATTCTGGTAAGAAGCTGTCCCTCATTTTTTTTATGTATAACTTTTATATTACTGTATTTTTGAGCATAAGCGTCGCATATACACGCAGAAAAATCGGCAGAGCCGTCATCAACAAGTATAAGCTCCCATGTCTGTGTTGTTTGGTTTATAACGGAGTCTATACATTCATTTAAATATTTTTCCGCATTGTAAACGGGGACTATAAAACTGAATTTCATATTTTACCACTCATCGATTTTATTTTCTTTTTCGCTTTTTTCCTTAAATAGAACATTTCCGTACGCAAAAAATTCTTTCCGGATATCATTTTCCACAGCATTTTATATCCGTCTGAAAAATATGGATTATTATTCAAGTTTTCAGTCATCAAACCGGTAACGTATTTTGTCCAGTCGTAATACAAAATTGTCCTTTTTTCCTCATCTGTTTTTGCGTTAATATAAAACCTGTCGAATGTATACACGGCATAAGATAAAAAATTCGCGTTAAGTTTATTAATATTTGATTCTGTCTTAAGATTCCAAATATCCAAATACTTCAGTGCTTCAAAATAAATATGAGTCATCGTATTTCTATCAAGCATTTCTACTGAAATTGATTTTGAAATACTGTCCTGATTATCCCGATAAAAGTAGAGCGAATCGTTTATATATAGAATGCTCTCAGCGTGAGTGACGACAAAAAGAGACTGCAGCATATCCTCTCCCATATTTTTATCGTAAAACTCACTGTAATCCGTAGGGTTGGAATTGATTACCGTTCTTCTGACTGCCTTCGTGCACATTGAATTTATAAGAGATGTTGATATAAGACACTCGTAAATTTCTTTTTTTTCTTCGCCGCAGAACAGTCTGTCACAATTTGAAAATGTTTTTCTTCTGTCACGAAATTTATTGTCGGAATAATAAGCAAATGAAAAAATCAGCAAATCGGGCATATCATATTCCGCAAGTTTTTCATTTACAGTTTTTAACAAATCCAAAGATACGAAATCATCGGAATCAACATTCAGTATATAGTCACCCGATGCGTGTTTGTTCCCGGTAACTCTTGCAGAGATAAGCCCCTCGTTCGGTTTATGAATTACCTTAACCTTATCCGGATTTTGTTCTGCATACATATCGCATATGTCACCTGATGAATCCGTCGAACCGTCGTCGACCAGAATTATCTCAAAATCACGGTATGTCTGGTTTATCAGAGAATCAAGGCATTCTTTTAAATATTTTTCGGTATTGTACACCGGAACTATTATGCTGAACTTCATTTAATCACCGCTCAAAACTTTTTCCCATTGGTTTTTATAATTCTGAAAATCGCATGTATGGTCTGCGCTTTTTAAATTATCGGTTATCTTATCATATAACTCCGTGCTTGTCAAAAGTCTTATTATTTTGCTTGAAACGAATTTCGGGTCTGTTTTGCAGATAACGCCGGTTTCTCCGTTTTTTATAAGACTTCTGCCTCCGAGAGTATCGGTGGAAACAACCGGTTTGTTTAAAATTTGAGCCTCGATAATAGCGACGGGCATCGCTTCCTCATACGACGGCTGAACATATATATCACATGAAGCTATATACGGGTACGGATTTTTCCTAATTCCGGTAAATTCGATATTATCCGTAATACCGAGGTCTTTTACGAGCCGTTCAATATTCTCTCTCTCTGTTCCGTCGCCGACAAAACGCCACAGAAAATCAATTTTGTTGTCTTTTAATATTTTAGCTGTTTTACATGCAAGGTCAAAGCCCTTGACCTTTGTCATTCTGCCGCATGTACATATAACTTTTTTCTCAGTCTCCAGCACATTAAACTCTCTGCTCTTTTTTATTATATCTTCGTAATTTACATAATTATTTATAATAAAAACCCTGTCTTTAACAGACGGATACCATTCTTTTATCATATCGGCCTGTTCCTTATGAATGGCGCAGATTTTATCAAAATCATTTATAACAAACGCATTGACATCATGAAGCTCATCAACGGACGTGTGGAAGAAAAGAACTTTTTCCTTTGCATTGACGTATTTCCCGCACAGCAAAGCAGGATAGCCCTGAACATAAGCGACTGCCGTATCATATTCGCTTTGCGCAAAATATTTTTTATACTCAAAATTCATTGAATAACGAATTATCAAATGCTTAAGTCTGTCGTCAAGCTTTTCTTTTTTTGTTTTTAAGCCCAAAAGTCCCGCGAGAAAAATAAGAATTTGAAAAAAAACGGCTCTCGGTCTTCTGTAGTATTTGTTATTATCCTCATTTGCAATTACTTTAATTCGTTTGTCAATACTGTTTCCAAGTTCCTGCCTGTCCTTTCTCAAATAGAGCGTTACATCATATTTATCATAATCAATCACACGCTGAACGTTTAAAAACGTTTTCTGAACTCCCCCGACATTAAGCTGCGGAAGTATAAAAATAATTTTCTTTTTATTCATCGGCGCTCTCTCCGCTTATGACTTTTGCCGGAATGCCTGCAATAACGCAGTTCGGTTTTGTAAACGAACGGGTAACAACCGCGCCCGCACCTATTATACATCCGTCGGCAATTTCAATATCGCCTATTATAATTGCTCCGGCTCCGATATCGACATTTTTTTCGATACGCGGAACAGCCGTTTTATCTCCGGTTTTTTTATCTCCTATAACATTATGTCCGTGAAAAACACATCCGCCGGAAACAAATCCGTTTATTATTACGTTCGGATGGCATATCCTGACAGGTTTACGCATGAAAAACGGTGTTATCTCTACTCCGATTTCAAGCCCTTTATTATTTTTTTTAATATCGGTTCTCTTTATCTGCGTGCATATAATTTTTCGTTTTAATGCGTTTTTGCAGTTATCGCGCAAATAACATAAATATTCATATTTTCTCAACAGATTATAATACTCGCAAAGCTTTTTTTTAAACGGATTTCTGCGTTTATATTCAAATGTAACGTCAGCTTTTCCGTAAGCTGTACGGGCATTTTCTTCATAGCATTGTTTTAATTCATGCCTGCTTTTTACGGTGTATTCGCCGTGCAATCAAACCAGCTCCATCCATTGCTTTGAGATATTCTCGATTTTCAATTCGTCTCTTATTTTCCGTCCGTTTGCGGAAAGCGTGTCGGCAAGACTCTTGTCCGATATCACTTTTTTTATAGCTTTCGAAAGCTCGTCCGCGCTGCCGAGTTTAACCAGCAGTCCGTTTTCCCCGTCCTTTATGACGGCGTTCGCTCCGCCTATCGGGCAGTCGGTACATACGCAGGGAAGTCCTATCGCCATAGCCTCGAGCATTGCGTTCGACATACCCTCGTAATCAGAGGAATTTACGTACACCGCGTCTTTTATTATAAGAGAATGTACGTCTTTTGAAAAAGGTTCGAATATAACGGATTCATCAAGCGATAAGTCCGATATCTGTTTTTTAATATCCTCGAATACACTCTCGTCGTCCGCGTTTTGGGGCGAACCGATTATTCTTAATTTATAATCCGGATAATCCTTATGTACGTTCTTAAACGCGTCTATTAACAACGGCAGATTCTTCTGCCTCGATATTCTGCAAAACGTCGTAATATTCTTACTTCGTTCGCCGTCGTAAGGCTCGGGAAGTTCGGGCGATATCGGATTGAATATAACAACTCCCTTTTTCGCAATATTTTCAGGATACGTATTTTTAGCGTCCTCGATCTGAAAAACGGCACAGTCCGCGCGAGAATAATATTTTTCAATAAATTTTCTGCCGAAGCGTTTTTTCATAAGTCTTACGGGATCGGCTCGCTCTGAAAAGATAATCCTATTTCCGAGTCCCCTCGAGGCAATCATTATCATCGGATTTGCAGGCTGAGAGAAAGCTATTACCGACGTGCAGGGATTACTTTTAAGATAATCTCTTAAATAACTTATCTCGCCGGAATACTGAGAAATAAATGAAAGATACGCAATTCGTGCGGGAACGGCAAAACCGAACAGTTCAAAAAAACGGCATAAAAGAGATGAAAACAGCCTCAGCAGTTTATATCCGAACGAAGTCTTATCAATTTTCTGCTCCTTTAATAATATCAAAGGAATATTCTTGTCAATATCCTTGTCAATCAGTCTTTTGCGCTCGGTTGACGTCAGCATAAACGTAACATCGTAACCCGATTTATAAAATTCATTCATTAGCATTGCTGCGACGCGTTCGGCTCCGCCCCCGACCATATTCGGAATAAGCATAAGAACACTCTTTGTTTTTTTCATCTTTTATCAATTCACCCGAAAACCTTTTTTACAGCATTACCCGCCGCCCAGAAAACATAACCGGAGCATCTGAGCTGAAGTAATTTGTCATCGTAATATCCGTCGTTTTTTATTTCTTTTTTAATTATTTCGAATTCATTTTTACACTTACCTTTTTCACTTTTTTCGACAAGACGAAACGTATCTACCGCATTCATTGCACACCTAATTATATACTCCTTTGCATAGTCCTTATCCGCAAAACCATTTTCACGGCAAAAGTCCCTTACGGCGCGATAAACCTCACAGCGCGAATGAAAGTGTCTGTATCTTTTTTCCGGCTGAGTCATAGTTGACCCGGAGCGGTAACGCCTGAAATAGAACGTACGACGTTCATGAACAATGCGCGAAGCCTGCATCATTATTTGAAATCCGAATACGGAATCTTCATATATAATTCCCGGAATCATCCTTATATTTGATTTTCTTAAAAAATCTCCGTTATAAAACATCGACCACAGCGGACAGTGAAAATCTCCGTTTTTCTGAAGAGCGGAAAACATCTCCTTACCGGAGCATGCGGGATAATCTTTTTTTGATATATAGCTTTGTCTGACTTTACTGCCGTCATCTGAAAAAGAATAAGCGTCAAATATAACGATATCCGCTTTTTCAGTCACGGCTTTTTTCAAAAGCGTTTCAAACGTGTCTCCCGCTATATAATCGTCACTGTCGGGAAAATAAAGCCAATCGCCCGAAGAATATTCTATACCTATATTTCTTGCGACAGACTGTCCCTCGTTTTCTTTATGTACAACGGTTATCCTTGCGTCATTATATGCGTATTCGTCACATATTTTTCCCGAAGAATCTGTCGAACCGTCGTCGATAAGTATTATTTCAAAATTATCGTACGTCTGTTTTAAAACGCTGTCTACACATTCTCTTAAATATTTTTCGACATTGTAAACGGGTATTATAACCGAGATAAGCGGATTATCCATTGCTTCATCCTCCAAGTACTCTGTACCACCTAAAACTTTACAAGCATTGCTTCGTCTGACAGCGTTTAA
>UQQT01000026.1 GCA_900543395.1 uncultured Oscillospiraceae bacterium
CGCATTTGTGGACTATATAGAAAAGTAGTTCCCGACTCTCAAGGATAAAATCTCTCACAATCTTTCGCCTATGGCGGCTATTGCAAAGTATATCAAGCAGACTGCGCCCGGCTCAAAGGTTGTATTCATCGGACCTTGCACCGCTAAAAAAATGGAGTTTCAAAAAGAAAGCGTTGCACCATGGATTGACAGCGTAATAACCTTTGAAGAACTTCAGGCTCTGTTTGACAGCAAGGATATTGATATTACAACACTTGGCGAGGATGTGCTCGACAATGCCTCGTACTTCGGCAGAATATTTGCCAGAAGCGGCGGACTTACCGATGCGGTCGCAGAAGCGATTAAGGAACGCGGAATTGAAGATTTTTCACTCAAAGCTGTTCCGTGCGACGGTATTGAGGCTTGCAGAGCCGCGCTGATGATGGCATCTAAAGGCAGACTTGACGCCAACTTTATTGAGGGCATGGCTTGCAGCGGCGGATGTATCGGCGGCGCAGGCTGTCTGACCCACGGAGAAAAGAATAAAAAACAGGTTGACGATTACGGCAGGGAAGCACTCGAAAAGACGATTTCCGACGCGATTGCAATGCTGAAATGACAGAAAAACCGCGTGAGTGCCGATTTTGTTGACACTCACGCGGTTTTATCAATAATGAATTTGCGTCAGCAATATGAAATTTCCGGGTTTTCGTCGGCAAAATCATATTTAAAAATTTTCTGCCTTTACCCCGGGAAGACAATGTCTTCCCCTACGTTCCAATCCATATATTTACGGATGTTTCAAATTGATTATCATATCAATTTGAACGAAGTTATTTCTGACTGCTGACTGCTGCACACTAATCACTGCAAACAATAATTCACCTCGGTAAATTATTGTTTGTTCATCCAGACGAACATTTCGCTCCCGCCCCTGTTTGCGAATGCGTGAAACGGTATCATTTTAATTCTGACTTTCGTTTTTTCGCCCGAGCCGAGTTTTGAATAGAGCATATTTTCCCCATGCGTATTTCTGAAGCCGTTTACGGTTATCGTGTTTTCGAATTCGTCGTTATTTTCGATTCCGAACTGCGGATTTAATATATCGAGTGCAAGCGCGGATAAATTCTCTCCGTTATCGCATGATTCCGCGCAGTATACGACGGGACCTCGGCAGACGGCAATTTTTCCGGCGCACTCCTCGACTCTCGGGTCGGCTTCGACGAACGTTACGGGCATATCGAATTCGATACTAAGTTCAATTGAGCCGTTGTCTAAAGAAAAATACGCGTAGCCGTCCTTTAATTCATAATTTTTATTTACATTAAACGTTTCGCACCATGCGGGGATTCTTACAAGGAGTTTTTTATCCCCCATTCCCGAGGCGTTTATTTTTACTGCTCCCGACATAGGATAATCGGTCTTTACGCTTATTTTAACGCCGTCGAATTCAGCCTCGTTTTCAATAAACTGATTCAGTACGACTTTAGTTTCGTCGTAGGCGTAGATGTACCTGCCGAGCGACGAAATAAATCTGTTAATATTGGGCGGACAGCACGAGCAGTCGAAAACCTCGACTCTCTCGTACGGCTGAAACTCGCGGTGAGGCTTCGTCATGCACTTGTTCCTGTAGTGAAGCCGAGGTATGACCTTTAAGGGGTTACAGTAGAAAAATCTTTTTCCGTCGAGCGAAACGCCCGAGAGTATGCCGTTGTACAGCGCGCGCTCGAACGTGTCGGCGTATTTTGAGTTAAGAATCGTACGGCTCATTCTCTCTGAAAAGAACGCAAGCGATATTGCCGCGCACGTCTCCGTATAAGCCGTCTTGTCGGGCAGGTCGTAGTCCAAAGTGAACGCTTCGGACTGATAAGTCGAGCCGATTCCGCCCGTTATGTACATTCTTTTATAAATTATGTTGTCAAATATTTTCTCGCACGCAGAGAGCATTTCATCATCGGAATATTCCCGCGCTTCGTCGGTCATTGCCGAGTACAGATAGCACGCTCTTACGCTGTGACCTTCAGCCGTTGTCATTTCCCTGACGGGGACGTAGTCCTGTAACGCGTACTCGGTGTTCCACTCGTAGTTGTCCTCTTTGTTCCTGCCTCTCTCGTCAATAAAATATTTTGACATTTCGAGATATTTTTTATCGTTTGTATATTCGTAAAGCCTTACGAGCGCAAGCTCTATTTCCTCGTGACCGGGGGTAAAGAACGGCGCGGATTTTTCTTTTATAAATACCTTTTCGATTAAATCGACGTATTTTTTAACGACATCGAGCAGAAGCGTTTTGCCTGTTGCCTCGGCGTACGCGGCAGCCGCCTCGATAAAGTGACCGCAGCAGTACATCTCATGGTCGACTCTGCGTGTGAATTTAGCGTCGGGTTCGCACTGCTGAAAATATGAGTTGAAATAGCCGTCCGCATCCTGTCTTTTTGCAATAGCCTCTATCGTCTCGTCGCACATGGCTTCAAGCCTTGCGTCCGGGTGCTTTGCTATAATATATGCCGCGCCCTCGAGCCATTTCGCAACGTCGGAATCCCAGTAGATATGGGGCTTGTGCTCCATTCCCTCATGCCAGCCGTTTATAATCGCGGAGAATCTGCCCGTGTCCGAAAATCTGTCGTACACGCTGTAAATGCTCGTTTCGCGGTTGAGTCTGTCCTTCTGCTCCCACATACCGCCCGTGACGGTTACATCCTTTAAATTCGGTTTTCTTAAATGCTCCATATGTTTTACTCCGTTAAAAAAATCATACAAAAACCGCCCCGACGGGGTAGTCTGACTCCGTCGCGGGGCGGTCGGTAAAAAGCTTGATTAGAATAATTTTTCGATAAAATCAACTATGTCGATATACTGAAAATCGAGATATCCGGACATTGCAAGCAGGAACGTTTTGTTTCCTACCTCCTTATAATCGTCGGGATTGTAAGTGATATCGGCAGTGCCGGTCTTGAATTCATCGATAATAAATCCCGTGAATACGTCGGGCTTCTTTGCCGTTGAATCCTCGAATGCGACGAGAGTGTCGCCGTCAACGTAAATTATCGATGTTCCCCTCGTCGTAACGGTTTTATATGCGGTGACCTCTTTGCCGTTGAATACAGTCTTAGTGAGCGTGAAATCATTATTTTCGTCGTCATCCAGAAGAATCATATGAAGGTTCGGATGCTCCTTCAGAACTCGGATAAGCGTCTCGCCGTATCTTGTCGAGATTCCGAGGTCGTCGGAGTAAAGATAGCTTCTGTAGCTGTACGGGGTTTTAAGAGTGGTAATACCGACGCTTGTCTCCGTTGTCTCGATTAACATTTTCATGTTAAGATCCTTCATGTACATTTTAATTACGGAGTCGTCGTCGGGCTGAACGGTAATCTCTTTTTCATCCTTTGCCGCAACACGGGTGAACTGCTTGCCCGTAAATTCGAAATCGCCGTTTGCAAAATCGGTTATCGCCTTGCTCGGGTTATAAAGTTCTCCGCAGTCCTTGCAGTGCGCGCCGTCCTCGGCGGGGGTGTGACCCTTAGCGGGAATTTCGTCGCCCCTAGCTATAATCTCGCCGCATCTCTCGCACTTGTCGACATACGTATAACCGGGTTCTGTGCAGGTGGGGGGAACCTCGCTGCGTACGATTTTGTGACCTGCGGGGATAATCTCATGCTCTTTGAATATCATTGAACAAGTCGCGCAGTAAACCGTGGAAGTCTTGCCGTCCTCTGTGCATGATGCGGGAGCTTCGGGCGATTCCTCGACCGAATGATGATGAAGCCTGTCGAAAGTGTCGAGTCTTGCCGCAACGCGGAGAATCGATCTTGCGTCGATAGCGGTAACCTCTCTGTCGTTGTTTATGTCGCCGGCGATAGTCGCGAATAAATCAAGCTCTTCGAGCTTGCCCGACGCTCTTAGCGCAAGTCTTGCGTCGGCGGCGGTAACTCTGCCGTCCTTGTCGGTATCGCCCATCATAACGTCATGCTTGATGATAACGGGTTTGTCGGATTTTTCCGTTTCCTTTTCGGCGGGTTTTACGGATACGTCCTCGTATTTTGAAGAAGAATCCTCTTTGCCGGTTGTCGCTTCGATACCGGTCGCTTCTTCTATGTTAAGCGAGCTTTTTTCTGTAACGTCCTTTACGCTCCCGCCGGCTGCGGAAGCCATAACGCTCAATGAAACCGCGATAACCGCGGTGACGGAAATAAGCGCAGATTTGAGCTTTAAGTTCATAAGTATCAACCTCCGATTTTAATTTTATCGTAGACAGCATTTTTTGTCAATAGAAAACAATAATTTACCGAGTTAAATTATTGTTTTCAGCGGTTAGTTTCGACCGTCAGCGTTCTGTACTGCGTAATTTCTGATTGCTGCACACTGCCCGCTGATCACTGCTTAATAATTAATTTCCCAAATTAATTATTAAGCACCTTCTCCGCATATCGTACCGTTTCCATCGCGTCGGACGAATACTTGTCCGCTCCTATGCTTTCGGCATACTCCTTTGTAAGCACGGCTCCGCCGACAACGGTTTTGCACCACGGGGTTTTTTTCTTTATGAGCTTAACGGTCTGCTCCATCGACGGCAGGGTAGTCGTCATCAGAGCACTTAATCCCGCTATCGGCGCGTGATATTTTATAACCGCGTCGACTACGGCTTCTGCACTCACGTCCTTGCCTAAATCGATAACCTCGTATCCGTAATTTTCAAGCAGAAGCTTTACAATATTTTTACCGATATCGTGAACGTCGTTTTTGACCGTCGCGATTACGAACGTGCCTTTTGATTCGCCTTTTTTACCGCTCATTGAATTTTTAATGACCGAAAACGCCGATTTCGCCGCCTCCGCGCTCATCAGAAGCTGGGGAAGATACGCTCTTTTTTCCTCGTATGCCCTGCCGACCTCGTCGAGAGCGGGGATTAAATCCTTGTTTACAACGTCTAACGGCTCGCGCGTTTTAAGTGCCTCTTTCGTAAGCGTTTGGGCGAGGTCTTTAAACCCCTTTATGACCGCTTCGGACAGCGTTTCGGGCGTGTTCGACTGCTTTCTGACCGCGTTCTGCGTTTTTGATACAGCCTCGACGGACTCGGCGAACGCGATATATTCCGAGCAGTTTTCGTCGTTTGCGTGCAGGACGTTGTACGCTCTGTACGTTTTCATTATTTCAGCCGAATTCGGGTTGATTATCGCCGCGTCGAGTCCGTTTTCGAGTGCGAACGAGAAGAACGCGCCGTTTACTATATCCCTTTGCGGAAGTCCGAACGAAACGTTTGAAATGCCCAGCGATGTGTGACAGCCGAATCGCTGTTTTATCTCCTTTAACGCTCTGACTGTCGTAACCGCGGCGTTTTTGTCCGCACTTACGGTCATGCACAGCGTGTCGAAAATTATATCTTTTTTATCGATACCGTATTCCTCGGCTTTTTTTAATATCCTTTCGGCGATATCGACTCGTTTGAGCCACGTGTCGGGGATTCCGTTTTCGTCAAGAGTCAGAGCAACAACGACTCCGCCGTATTTTTTTACGAGCGGAAATACCGTTTTCATCGACTCCTCCTTGCCGTTTACGGAATTTATCATGGCTTTGCCGTTGTAAATTCTAAGCGCGCTCTCCATTGCCTCGGGCATGGACGAATCTATCTGTAACGGCAGGTCGATAACCGACTGAAGCTCGCGTACGGTGTCTGTAAGAATTGCCTTTTCGTCAACCTCGGGAATGCCGGTGTTTACGTCGAGAATGTGCGCGCCTGCGTCCTGCTGTTCGACTCCCTGTGCGAGAATGTACGACATGTCGTGCTCTTTTAATGCCTGTTTGAATCTCTTTTTGCCCGTCGGGTTGATTCGTTCGCCTATCAGTACGGGCTTTTCGCCGATTCTGACGGCGTGTGTGTACGACGAGACGACGGAGAGATTTTTTTTCGTAATTTCGACGGGTTTTAAATCCTTCGTCGCGTTTCTTAACGCCTTTATATATTCGGGCGTTGTTCCGCAGCAGCCGCCCATTATTCTGAGTCCTTTTTTACAAAGAGAAGCCATGACCCGGGCGTATTCCGCGACGGAAACGTTGAATACCGTTTTGCCGTTTACCGTCTCGGGAAGTCCGGCATTGGGCTGCATTATCATGGGAACGCTCAATACCTCGAGCAGCTTGAGCGCGGCGGGTTCGAGCTGTTTTGGACCTAACGAGCAGTTCATGCCTACTGCGTCCGCGCCCATTCCCTCGAGCATTGCCGCCATTGCGTACGGGTCTGCGCCCGACATTAATTTGGAATCCGAACCGTATACGTTCGAAACGAATACGGGCAGGTTTGAATTTTCCTTGACGGCAAGAAGCGCCGCCTTTGTTTCGAGCGAGTCGTTCATGGTCTCGATTATTACAAGGTCGACGCCGTATTTTACGCCGAGCTTGACCGTGCGGGCGAATATGCTTACGCAGTCCTCGAATTCGAGGTCGCCGAACGGCTTTAACATTTTGCCCGTGGGACCTATATCGAGAGCTATGAATTTAGGTTCGCTGTTATCGGTAAGATTCCGCGCCCTGTCCGCGTTTATTACGGCGTTTTTTACGATTTCGTCAAGCTCGTTTTCGTCGAACTTTAATATGCTTGCGCCGAATGTGTTTGTCGTTGCGACGTTGCTTCCCGCGTCGAAATACGACTTGTGAATAGCCGTTACGTCGTCGGGATTCGTAATATTCCACCTCTCTGGCGCAACTCCGGCGGGCAGTCCGCGTTCGTATAAAAGCGTGCCGAATCCGCCGTCAAAAAATAAAAAATTATTTTTAAGATATTCGAGTACGTTCATTCCTTCTCACCCTTTATTCCGATAAAAGCCGTGACGGATTTCGTCGGCTTCATCATAAGGTCGTCTCCGAGGCTTACGCCGATATTTTTATAGCAGTCGAGCAGACGGAAAAAAATACGCTGATTTTCGAGTCCGACGTCGCCGTAGCCCGGGCTGTATCTCGGAGAGGTAATATATTTTTCCTTGATTTCATTGTTAAATACATCGCACAGGTTTTCGACTCTTTCGGCTCCGGTTGCCTGCAAACATGCGTGCATGGCTGAGTCGAGAGACGAGTATTTAAACGTAAGCCTGTCCATATTAAGTCCCGCCGTAGCGGCGAAGAGTATAACGCTTTTGCATCCGGCGAGATTTTTCGCAAGGTCTTCGCTTATAATTTTTTCGCCTGCGAACATAACGGCGTTACCCTCGATTTTAAGAGGGTATATTGCGTAACAGACCTTTAAATCAAGCTTGCCCGAGGTGAGTAAAACGCACTTGTCTATAAGTCTCTCGGATATTTCGTCGGGTGTTTTCTGTCCCATGTAACGAAGTATTTCCCTGCGGTTGTACTCCGGTTCTTTGTATTTTAAGGTTATAACGTTATTCATCCGAACCGCCTCTTAACGGGTCGACGGCGTTTTTGATCATCCTTGCGCAGTCGGGCTTATTCATAGAGTAGATGTGAATATTCGTAACGCCCGAGGCGATAAGGTCGAAAATCTGATCAATGCAGTAGTAAATACCCGCCTGCTTCATTGCCGTCGGATTCGAGCCGAATTTGTCGGCGATACGGCGTAATTTATCGGGAATGAACGAATTCGAGAGCGTTGAAGCGCGTTCGAGCTGTTTTATATTCGTAATCGGCATGAGCCCCGCCGCAACGGGGACATTTATGCCTGCGTTCAGCGCGTCGTCATAGAATTTATAAAATATATTGTTGTCAAAGAACATCTGAGTGGTGAAGAAATTGCATCCTGCGTCCTGCTTGACTTTAAGGTATGAAATATCCTCCTCACGGCTTGCGCTCTCGGGGTGCGTCTCGGGATAGCACGCGCATCCTATGCAGAAATCGCCGTGCTTTTTGATGTCCTCGATAAGCTCGGTTGCATGGCGGTACTCGGGCAGAAAATCCGTGCCGAAACTGCCGTCTGTCGGAATGTCTCCGCGCAGGGCGAGAATGTTTTCAATTCCCACGTTCTTAATTTCCTCGATGCGTGTTTCCACGGTCTTTTTCGTCGAGGAAATGCACGTTAAGTGCGCAAGTGACGGGACGGAATAGATGTCGTTTATGCTTTTTGCAATATTGAGAGTGTACGCGCTCGTTCCGCCTCCGGCGCCGTATGTGACGGACATGAACGACGGGTACATTCCGGCGATTTCGCCGACGGCTTTTTTAACGGATTAGAACGACGAATCCGTTTTCGGCGGAAAAACTTCAAATGAAAGCGAAATTTTGCCGCTTTTTAATATTTCGTCAATTCTCATGATTCTCTCCTCAAAATAAAAACTCTTCCTTATAAAATATATCATAATAAAAAAAGAATGTCTACTTAATATTAATAAAAAACACGAAGGAGATGATTTTCTCAAGTCCTTCGCGCTGTTAAATTACTGCATTTTTGATTTTCCGCCGTCGCGGTAATACTGGGTATGCGTTTTCGGGTGTGTAGTGGAGTTCCAGATTTCGTCCGCAACGCCCTTCCACTCCATTGCAAACTCGTCGCATCTTCCGCACAGGGTGTCGACGTCCTCGGCAACTATTAAATCTGTTGATTTCGCGCCGGTCTCCTTAACCATTCTGCGTAATATCTCGGGGTTTTCGAGCATCGGGCAGGGTCTTAAATGGTTGTCGTTGAACGGCTGTCCCTTTCTGTAAGCCGTAAAGAGCGGATTTTTAAGTCCCTCTAAAAGCGTATGTGTGCGGATATTCGAATCCGAATAATGAATGAATACGCACGGCTCCATATCGCCGTTTGAATTAATATGGAAATAGTTTCTTCCTCCGGCAATGCATCCGCCGACGAATTCGCCGTCGTCCTGAAAGTCGAAAATGAACATGGGCTTACCTCCCTTGCCGGCTCTGACCTTACGTATCCAGTAGTACATGTATTTTCTCTGCGCGGGGGAGGGTATAAGCTCCTTGTCCGCGTCATGTCCGACGGGCATATAGTTGAAGTAGAACGCAAATTTTGCGCCCTTTTGAATCATTAAATCGAGGAATTCGTCGCTCGTTACGTACTCGTCGTTAAGTCTCGTATAGCATACGGACAGACCGAACAGAAGCTTATTTTTCTTTAAAAGCTCCATGGCGGCAACGGTCTTTTCGTAAATTCCGTCGCCTCTGCGAGCGTCGTTGCTCTCCTTTGTTCCCTCGATGCTCAGCGCAAGCGTCAGATTTCCGACTCTCTTCATCTCGTCGCAGAACGCCTGGTCGATAAGCGTAGAATTCGTATATGCCAAAAATACGCAGTCGGGATTCTGCTCGCAGAGCTTTATAATATCATTTTTTCTGATAAGAGGCTCTCCGCCCGTATACATGTAAACGTGCGTGCCGAGCTCCTTGCCCTGTCTTATAACGCTCGCCATCTCGTCAAGCGACAGATTTAATTTGTGACCGTATTCCGCCGCCCAGCAGCCCTTGCACTTAAGGTTGCATGCGCTTGTCGGGTCCATAAGTATAAGCCACGGGATGTTGCAGTTGAGCTTTTCTCTGTTGGCTCTGACGGTTTTGGTTCCGACGAGTCCGGCGTCGTATGCGGCCGCTGTCAGAAGCTTTTTAAGAACCGACGGGTCGACGTCGTTTAATAAATTCTTTATAAGCTTAACATAAGTGTTGTCTTTATCCTTCGCGGCGGCGGCAATCTTTTTGAAATTGTCCGACGGGAATATATTGCCGAAAAACCTCTGAAGTCTTGAGGCAAAAAGCGGAATATTTTTATCCGGGTCTTTTCTCAAATGGTCTACTGCGGCACAGAGCGTTATACTCATGGCTTTTCTTGCTGCGGTATCTTTAAAGGACATAATTGTTACCTCCCGGCGGTAAAGCCGCCATTGTGTAATAGTTTATCATAATGCTATCATAATGTAAATATGTAAACTCAATTTAAATATGCCCGAATGAATGTAATAAAACTGTACAAAGAGGATAAAATGTTGAAAAAACAATCTAAATTATAGAGCAGAACCCATGCAAAAGCGGAGCGGTTTCCCGCTCCGCGAAATTTATTTATTACTCCGCCTCGGATTCATTGGCGATTCCGCCCGGCTCAGCCGGCATCGGGCTCGATAAGTCCGTAGCCTCCGTCAGTTCTGCGGTATACGACGTTTATAACGCCTGTCTCCGAATTTCTGAACATATAAAACTCATGTCCGAGCATGTTCATCTGGAGTATAGCCTCCTCTATGCTCTCGGGTTTGACGGATATCGACTTTGTGCGTACGAGGTCGTATTCTCTCTCCTCCTCGACAGCCTCCTTGGCAGTCAGCGAATCGAAATCGCCGTCGTGGATACGCTTTGCAAGCTTTGTCTTGTTTTTGCGTATTTTGCGGATGAGAGTGTCCACGCATTTGTCAAGAGCTTCGTTAAGCTCGTCGGCGCGCTCCTGCGCTCTGAAAATCATGCCGTCGTTGTTAACGGTGATTTCGACGATCTTGCATGACTTTTCGACAGTCGCGGTGATTTTTGCCTCAGCCTCGCCGCCGAAAAACTTGTCAAGCTTGGAAAGCCTTTTTTCCGCCCTCTCCTTAAAATTTTCTCTCGGCGTACATTTACGTCCGATGATCGTGATGAGCATAAATACATCCCCTTTGCGTGTGTGATGGAAAAACCGGTTTCAATAATAAAAATATTGACCCCTTTTGTTTTTCTATTCACAGTATATCACACTTGTAATAAAATGTAAAGACATATTAGGCAAAAATATATATAAATATTTGATTATTTTTTGATAATTTTATGCTAAATGCATTACAATTTAATTTAATCCCCCCGAACCGAGGCTTGCGAACATCTTATCAACCATTCTTTTTATTAATTTATTTTCGTCCTTTTCGAGTTTTTTATCGTCGCTTAATATCCGTTCTGCCTCGTTTTTTGCCTCGAATAATATTCCTGTATCGTCGGTCAGCGACGCCAGCTTCATCTCGGGCAGTCCGTGCTGACGCTCGCCGAGGAAGTCTCCGGGACCGCGCAGTTTCAAATCCTCGTCCGCTATTTTAAATCCGTCGTTTGTCTTGCATATTACGGACAGCCTGCGTTTTGTTTCGTCGTTCTGAGAATCCGAAACGAGTATGCATGTCGACTTGTATTGACCTCTGCCGATACGCCCCCTCAGCTGATGAAGCTGGGAGAGTCCGAATCTGTCGGCGTTCTCAATGACCATCAGAGCGGCGTTGGGTACGTCGATTCCGACCTCGATTCCGACTGTCGAAACAAGTATGTTGATTTCTCCGGCGGAAAACCGCTTCATTATTTCATCCTTTTCGGCGTTTTTCATCCTGCCGTGCAGAAGTCCTACGTTTAAATCGGAGAAAACCTCATTTTTGAGCTTTTCATAGTATTCCTTTGCAGAAATCAATGAATCCGCGCCGTCCTCGTTTTCGTCAATCAGCGGACAGACGACATATACCTGCCTGCCTTCTGCGACGTGTTTTCTTATAAATTTGCAGATGCGTTCACGGTACGACGAGGTTACAAGATACGTTTCAACAGGAGTCCTGCCCTCGGGCAGCTCGTCGATTATCGAAACGTCGAGATCGCCGTAAACGATAAGCCCGAGCGTACGCGGAATCGGCGTTGCGGACATGACGAGCGTGTGGGGATTGCGTCCTTTTCCGCTTAGCTTTGCGCGCTGTTTTACGCCGAAACGGTGCTGTTCGTCGGTAATTACGAGTCCTAAATTCAAAAATTTAACGCTGTCCTGAATTATCGCGTGTGTGCCGATTAATAAATCCGTTTCACCTGAAATCAGCGATTCTTTTATATATTTTTTCTGCTTTGCCTTGACTGCGGAGGTCAGAAGCGATATTTTAATTTCGGAGCCTAAGAGCTTCGAGAGAGAGTCGGCGTGCTGACAGGCTAAAACCTCTGTCGGAGCCATCAGCGCACACTGATATCCGTTTTTGACCGCGGAGTAAATAAGCGCGGCGGCGACAGCGGTTTTTCCCGAGCCTACGTCGCCCTGCAAAAGGCGGTTCATGGGTTTATCCGAGCGCATGTCCGACATACACTCTGTTATACAGCGTTTCTGCGCGTTCGTAAGTCCGAACGGCAGACGGGACATAAATTCGTCTGTATAATCGTCCCGGACTCTGACCGCCGTATAAAGCACGCGTTCGGAGCCTATAATACCGATTCCGAGCTGTAAATATAAAAATTCTTCGAATATAAGACGCTCCTTCGCCCTTTTGAATTCGGAAACGGACGAGGGAAAATGCATTTGATAAATTGAATCGTAAAGCTTTGGAAACGAATATTTTTTTATAATATAATCGGGCAGCGGGTCTTTGATAAGCCCCTTTGCCGACTCCAGCGCGTTGAGCTCGATTCTCTCCGTCGTCCTTGAGGAAAGAGATGCGTTCTGACGGTAAACGGGACGCAGCTGTTCGTTCGTTTTTGACGCGGGAACGAACTTCGGGGAGAGCATTTCTTTATTTAAATACATGTCCTCGGTGACCTTGCCGTAAAATAAATATTCCTCGCCCTCGTGAAGCTGATTTACAACATATTTGTTATTAAAAAACGTAAGAGACATCAATGACTCCGAATCGGAGACAAGCGTTTTTACAAGACAGCCGTTCTTAGTCCGCCTCATCTCCGGCGGCACGATAACCTTAGCCTTTACGCACGAAACCTCGCCCGGGGCGCACTCGCTTATCATCGAGGTTTTGCTCCAGTCCTCATACTTTCTCGGGTAAAAGGTCAGCATGTCGCCGAGCGTTTTTATCCCTAATTTTTCAAGTGATTTCGCGCGGGCTTCCCCCACGCCCTTTATGTACTTTACGTCCGAATTCAGAAACATAAAAACGACCTCTTGACATATCATCCTGACATATAATATGTATTATTATATATCAAACGCCGTATCTTTAGCAAGAAAACAAGATAAAATGTTGACAAACATTTTTTAATGTGCTAAACTAACGTTGTCTTAATTATGAAAATAACGCTGACGGCGTGTAAGTAGCGTCGGCAGAGAACGCACAGAGAACGGACGCCGCCGGCTGTAAGCGTCCCGCGTTTTCCCGAACGTGAATTTCAGCGCCCGAGTTTTCCGTGAAAAGCGTAATGCGTTAAGCGGAATGTACCCTCTGCATTAAAGAGGACCGAGAGCGGACACAGTACAGAGCAGCAGCGTCCGAACACGGGTGGTACCGCGGATTTATTTCTCCGTCCCGATTTTTCGGGACGGAGTATTTTTATTTTCATACCGATAAAATATAAAAGGATAATAATAAACAACGAAAGGATGCTTCAGCATGGACGAAAATACCGGCAAAATTCAGCAGGCGTTTGAGAAACGCATTGCCGAAACAAAATCCTCCGCAGAGCTTGAACAGCTGCGAATCGACTTCCTCGGAAAAAAGGGACACGTCGCCTCTCTCATGGGCTCGCTTAAATCCGTTGCTCCCGAGAAGAAGAAGGAATTCGGTCAGACTGTCAATAAATTAAAACAGCAGATTGAAAATTCGATTCAGGATAAGCTCGAAAGGATTGCAAAGCTTGAGGAGCAGAGACTTATAAATTCCGCCGAGGATTACGACGTAACGCTTCCCGCGGAGGTTGAAAGGGGTTCCTTCCACCCGATTACCGTAATTCAGCGCGAGGTTGAGGAAATATTCCGCACCATGGGCTTCACGATAGAGGATTTTAAGGAGATAGTCAACGACTACGAATGTTTTGAATCTCTCAACATCCCCAAGCATCACCCCGCAAGAGACATGCAGGACACGTATTATCTCTCCACGGGCGACCAGCTTCTCAAAACGCAGACGTCCGCCGCACAGAACGCCATTATGAGAAAATACGGCGCGCCGTTGAGAGCCGTTTTCCCCGGCAGATGCTTCAGAAACGAGTCGACCGACGCGTGCCACGAAAATACGTTCTTCCAGATGGAGGGCATAATGATAGACGAGGACATCTCGATATCGAACCTTATTTACTTCATGAAAACAATGCTTTCCGAGGTATTTCAGGACGATATAACCGTAAGACTCCGCCCCGGCTTCTTCCCGTTCGTCGAGCCGGGCTTCGAGCTTGACATACAGTGCCGTATATGCGGCGGCAAGGGCTGTCCCTCGTGTAAAAACTCGGGCTGGCTTGAGCTCTGCCCGTGCGGCATGATTCACCCCAACGTTCTCGAGGCAGGCGGAATCGACCCCGAAAAATACACGGGCTTTGCGTTCGGTCTCGGACTTACGAGGCTTGCAATGATGAAGTTCGGCGTTAAGGACATAAGAGTATTCAACTCCGGCAATCTCAAAGCGCTGTCTCAGTTCGAGTCAAAATAAGGAGGGGGTTTAAATATGTTTATATCAATGAATTGGGTCAGAGAATTCGTCAATCTCGACGGTCTCGACCTTGAAAAGCTCATTCGCCGTTTCACTCTTTCCACGGCGGAGGTAGAGGATATTTATTATAAGGGCGGCGATATAAAGGATGTAGTCGTCGGACAGATTCTGACCGTCGAAAATCATCCGAATTCTAAAAAGCTTCACTTGCTTAAAGTCGACGTAGGAAGCGAGGTTCTCGATATCGTATGCGGCGCGCCTAATGTTAAGGTCGGAATGAAAACGGCTGTAGCTAAGTGCGGGGGCAGAGTTCCCGCAGGCGAAATCAATAAGGCTACATTGGCGGGCTGCGATTCGTACGGTATGTGCTGTTCGTCGGCGGAGCTGGGCATAAGCGACGACAATTCGGGAATATGGGAGATAACCGACGATATCGCAGTCGGAACTGACATTCTCGACGCGTACCCGATTAAGGATATTATATTCGAAGTCGACAACAAGTCGATAACAAACCGCCCCGACCTCTGGGGTCACTACGGAATCGCGCGCGAATTTGCCGCTGTTACAAAAAGACCGCTTAAAGACGTTGAGATTTTCTCCGACGCATGCGATTCGGGTTCCGCCGTCCCCGTAACAGTTACGAGAGACGACCTTGTTTACAGATATATTTCTCTTAAAATTTCGGGAGTTACAAAGACTGTCAGCCCCATGACAATGCAGATAAGACTTTTCTACTGCGGAATGAGGGGAATCAATCTCCTTGCAGACCTTACGAACTACGTAATGCTCGAGCTCGGTCAGCCGATGCACGCGTTTGACGCAAGAAAGATTGACGCCATTAAAATCGGTACGCCCGATAAGCCCTTTAAATTCAAAACCCTCGACGACGTTGAGCGCGATATCGACGAGAACACGCTCATGATTTACAATAACGATACGCCCGTCGCGGTCGCGGGAATTATGGGCGGACTCGATTCGGAGATTGTCGGCACGACGGATTCCGTTGTTCTCGAGAGCGCGAATTTCGACGGCGTAAGCGTAAGAAAGACCTCGTCGAGACTCGCTCTGAGAACCGACGCGAGCATGCGTTACGAGAAGATTCTCGACCCCGAGCTTACCATGACCGCGACCCGCCGTTTTGTTAAATTATTAAAGGATATAGACCCGGAGTGCTATATTGATTCAAAAATAAACGACGTTTACGTAAAGCATTATCCCGTCATCACGCTTACGTTTGATAAAAAATACGTTGACCGCTATACGGGAATTGAGATAAGCAACGAGCAGATTCTCGAAACGCTTAATGCTCTCGGATTCGATGCTTCGTTCGACGGCGAGAAATTCACCGTAGTCGTTCCCTCATGGAGAGCGACAAAGGACGTTACGATCAAAGCCGACATTATCGAGGAAATCACGCGTATTTACGGCTATGACAATTTTAAAATCGTTACGACCCGTTCGCCGTTAAAGCCCGTCCGCGCAGAGGTATGCAAGGACGAGGATTACAGAATCAAAGACCTGCTCGTCGATAAATTCAACCTCCATGAGGTTCATTCGTACATCTGGTGCGACGGCAAGAAGTATAAGAAGCTCGGAATAGACGTCGAGGACAACGTAAGAATTCTCAATATCGCGACGGCGGAGAACGGAACCGTCAGAAATTCGATGATCCCCACGCTTCTCTCCATGACTTATGAGAATAAATCATACGCTCCCGCATTCGGCATTTTCGAAATCGGCAGAGTCGCCGACGGCACAGACGAGAACGGCTGCTGTATTGAGAGAAAAAGACTCGGAATCACTCTTTTTGATAAAACCGTCAGCGAAAAAGAGCTTTACTTCAAGATGCTCGCCAGGGTCAAGTTCTTATTTAAGTCGATTAAAAAGGCTGAACCGGCGCTTGCTAAGGTCGGAATAAGACACAACTGGCAGCACCCGAAGAACACCGCGGAAATCACTTATGACGGCAGAAAGTGCGGATATATCTGCACGCTTCACCCGACGGTAAATCAGAAGATAGACAAGAACGCTTCGATAGTCTGCGCAGAAATCGACCTTGACGAATTCTATCTGACAGGCGTATGCGATATAGAATTCGCAGAGCCGTCGAAATTCCCGTCAATCGACGTTGACCTCTCGCTTATCGTTTCCGAGGGTCAGAGATACGCCGATATTAAGAAATGCTGGGAAACGCTCAGTCTTTCGGAGCTTAAATCCGATACGGTTATCGATACATTCGAGCTCGGCTCAGTCAAGAGCATAACCGTCCGTCTCTCGTTCTCATCAAACGACAGAACGCTGTCCATGGAGGAAATCCAGGAGCATACGGATAAGATACTCGAAAATCTTAAGACTATAGGCGTAACTCTCAAGGTGTAAAAACGGGGATGTTAAAAACACCCATATCAAAAATAAACAACAAAGCGGCGGCTGTAAAACTCGGTTTTACAGCCGCCGCCGTTTTTTTATTTTAACAATAATTTGTATCAATAAATTATTGTTTGCACGCATTTTTAATTACGTCTACCGCCTGTTTCAGCTGTTCGAACGGAATATTCAGCGCCGGGAGGAGGCGTACCTTATCCTTTGCCGTAAGGCACAGCACGCCGTTATTCATGCACTCGGCGACGACTTCCTTTGCGTTTTTCTTAGTCTTAATTCCTATCATCAGCCCCATTCCGCTGACGCTTTCTACGCCGTCCGAATTCGAAAGAGCCGAGAATATATAGTCGCTTTTTTCTTTTACTTCGTTTAAAAGTGCGTCGTCGATACGGCTTAAAATGCTTATCGCTCCCGCGCAGCATACGGGGTTTCCGCCGAACGTCGAGCCGTGGTCGCCGGGCTTTAATACATTCTCAACCTTTTCGCCCATCATGGTCGCGCCTATCGGCAGACCTCCGCCGAGACCCTTTGCCGTAGAAACTATGTCGGGTTTAAGACCGTAATTCATATACGCGTACAGCTTTCCCGTTCTGCCGTTGCCGGTCTGAACCTCGTCGATAATCAGCGGAATGTCGTTTTCCTCCGATAGCTTCTGCGCACAGAGCGTGAATTCCCTATCGAGCGCGATAACTCCGCCCTCGCCCTGTATGATTTCGAGCATGATGCCTGCGGGCTTAACCTCGCTTACGAGCTTTTTAAGCTCCTCGCAGTCGTTTGCCGTGCAGTAGACGAAGCCCTCTGTCAGCGGTGTGAAATCCTTGTGAAATTTATCCTGTCCCGTTGCGGCGAGAGTCGTTATCGTTCTGCCGTGGAAGCTGTTTTTCAGCGTTATGATCGTATAATAATCCTTGCCCTTTTTGCTTTCGGAATATTTACGGGCGGTTTTTATCGCGCACTCGTTTGCCTCGGCTCCGGAATTTGAAAAGAATACCTTTTTCATGCCCGTTCTCTCGCACATCATTTCAGCAAGCGTCGAACACGGCTCGGTATAATATAAATTCGACGTGTGCTGAATTTTGTCAAGCTGACCTTCGACGGCTTTTTTCCACTCGCTGTCCGCGATTCCGAACGCGGTAACGCCGATTCCGCTGCCGAGGTCGGTGTATTCCCTGCCGTCGCTGCCGACAACTGTCGAACCCTTGCCCGATACTATTTCAATCGGGAAACGCGCGTATGTATTCGCAACGTATAAATTGTCGTTTTCTGTTATATAACTCATTTTAAACGTCCCTCTTTACCATGGTTCCGGCGCCCTCGTCGGTCAGGAGCTCCATTAATATAGAGTGGTGAACCCTGCCGTCCATTATGATTACCTTGTCGACTCCCTTTGAAATGGCGTCGATACAGCACTGAACCTTGGGAATCATTCCGCCCGAGATAACGTTCTGCTCTCTTAATTTATGCGCATCGGAAATTGTCATATTTCTTATCAGTGTGGACGGGTTGTCCCTGTCGAGCATTACGCCCGCGATATCCGTCATGAGAATAAGACGTTTTGCGCCGATCGCGCCCGCGATATAAGCCGCCGCGGTGTCGCCGTTTATATTATAAATGTTACCGCTCTTGTCGAATCCGAGCGTTGAAATGACGGGGATGTAATTATTTTCGAGCAGGTCGTTTACTATTCCGATATTTATTTTCTTAATATTGCCGACGTAGCCGAGACGTTCGTCTTTCATTTCGGCCTCAATCAATTTGCCGTCCATGCCGGAAATGCCCGCCGCCGCGGTGCCGAGCTGTTCGAGCATTGCTACGAGCGACTTGTTGACCTTGCCGGCGAGAACCATCTGAACAATGTCGACTGTTTCGCGGTCGGTAACTCTCAGCCCGTCGATAAACTCCGTTTTTTTGCCGAGCTTCGTCATCATACCGCTTATCTCGGGTCCTCCGCCGTGGACGAGAACTACCTTGACTCCGACGAGTCTTAGAAGCGCGATATCCTCCATGACTTCGAGCTTTAATTTGTCGTCGGTCATTGCGTTTCCGCCGTATTTTATAACGACGACTTTCCCGTAATATTTCTGAATGTACGGCAGAGCCTGCGTCAGAACGCTCGCCCTCTGCGCGTTTGTAAATTCGTCCGTCATGTCCTGTAATCTCCGTTTATTTTAATGTAATCATAGGTTATGTCGCAGCCGAAGCACGTGCATTCGGCAGAACCCGACTTCATATCTATATCAATCGTAATATCGTGATCGGTCAGTATTTTCTTCGCAAGCTCCTCGTCAAAATCGAGTCCCTCGCCGTTTTCGCAGACGGGAATCGAGCCTGCCTTGCTCTTGAACGCTATCGAAACCTTTGAGGGGTCGAAATCCGCGCCGGAATAGCCCATGGCGCACAGTACGCGTCCCCAGTTAGCGTCGGCGCCGAATATCGCCGCCTTTGTAAGAGTCGAGGATATAACGGATTTTGAAACGGTCTGCGCGGTATCTTCATCGGAGGCGTTTTTGACCGTGCATATAATAAGGTGCTTTGCGCCCTCGCCGTCGGACGCCATTTCCATCGAAAGACGCGTGCAAAGCTCCTTTAAAGCCGAAACGAATTCGTTATACGCTTCGTTTTTCTCCGTAATAATGTCGTTGTCCGCTTCGCCGTTTGCCATAACGCAGCAAGTGTCGTTTGTCGATGTGTCGCCGTCGACGCTTATTCTGTTGAATGTGACCTTGACAGTTTCTTTTAACGCCTCTTTAATCATCTCCGCGCTTATCGCGCAGTCGGACGTTATGAAGCAGAGCATTGTTCCCATGTTCGGATGAATCATACCCGAGCCCTTTGCGATACCGCCCATTTTTACGACTTTTCCGCCGACTTCGGTTTCGAGCGCAAGCTCTTTTTTTACGGTGTCGGTCGTCATGATAGCCTTAGCCGCCGCGTCAGAGCCCTCGTCGGAATGTGAAATGCTCTTATAAAGCTCGGGCATGCCGTTTTCGATTGCCGATATATTTAAGGGCTGACCGATAACGCCCGTGGAGGCTATAACAACGTCGTTTACTTCGCAGCCGATCTCCTCAGCCGCCGCGGCGCACATTTTAACCGCGTACTCCTCACCGTGAGGGGCACATGCGTTTGCAATACCGCTGTTAATAACGGCGGCTTTTGCGGTGCCGTCGGAAAGGTGTTTTATATCCACCGCGATATGAGAGGCTTTTACTTTATTTTTAGTATATACCGCCGCCGCAGTGCATACAGAATCCGAAACAATCATTGCGACGTCCTTTTTATTTTTGTTATGCGTTTTAACTCCCATGTGAAGTCCGCCCGCTTTAAATCCGTTGGGGGCGCAGACTCCGCCGTTTATATATTTCATTTTAAGTTTCCTCTCTTAAATTTCAAGTCCCGTTGTCTCGCCGAGTCCGAGGACTATATTCATATTTTCTATAGCCGAACCGCACGCGCCCTTGCCGAGGTTGTCGAACAGAGCCGTTACGGTGATTCTCTCGTCGTTTCCGCATACGATAATTTCGAGCGAGTCAAGCCCCGCTTTTTCGTTTGCGTATATCGTCGGAGGCGTATCGTCCTTGCTTTTTACGCTTATTAATTTACTGTCCTTATAAAATTCGCTCAGAGCCTGTCTTACCGAGTCCGCCGTTCTGTTCTCATTTCCCAAAAGCGTTACGGTAGTCGCCATGCCCTTAAAATAGTCGTCAACAACGGGGCAGAACACGGGCTTTTTGTCAAGCGAACACAGCTTCTGCATTTCGGGCAGATGCTTATGCTCCTGCGAGAGCGAGTAAATACCGGGGCTTGACTGAAATTCTGTTTTGCCGTCCGACTCATACTGTGCGATCATCTTTTTCCCGCCGCCCGAATAACCCGTCAGCGAGAAGCACGAAAGCGATTCTCCGGGGTCGATAATTCCGAGCTTGACGAGCGGAGAAACACAGCTGATAAATCCCGTGGCGTGACAGCCGGGGTTCGCTATGCGTTTCGAATTTTTTATAATATTTTTTCCGACAAGCTCGGGGAAGCCGTATGTCCAGCCGTTCGCGCATCTGTGGGCAGTCGACGTGTCTATAACGCATGTCGTTTCGTTTTCGATAAGTTCAGCCGATTCGACCGCCGCCGAGTCGGGCAGACACAGGAACACGACGTCCGACATGTTCATAAGTCTTTTTCTCTCGGAGATGTCCTTGCGCTTATCTTCGTCGATTTTTATAACCTCAACGTCGCTTCTGCATGCGAGCCGTTCACGGATATTGAGTCCCGTCGTTCCCGCCGCGCCGTCGATAAATATTTTTTTCATTACGACATCTCCTTTAATTGAATAAATTTTAAGGATATTGAATATTTTATCATCATATATTCAATAAGTCAATGAATATATACACGAAATATGCATAATTATGCGGATTGTTTTTGTATAACTCCGCTCATTATTATATTAATACAAAAGATAACGGTTTTCAAGTTTTTTCAGTGAAGGCTAAGCGGAAAGAAAACGGATATATTTTTTTACTTTTAAAAAACTCAAAAATACAGCAAAAGAGAGTCAAATCCCATAAGCCCGAAATACTCTGCTTTGTGCTTTCTAAATACGGCATTCCTATGTATAGGATAAATTGTGAATTATATAGATATACTTTGCCGTATTTTGGGTGCGAAGCTGTTTAGATTCATCATATTTTCGTTTCGGCAAGGCAAAGGAACGCAGACAGCCTTTCGGCTTTCAAGTTTCTTTAACGCAGCCGAAGCGGAAAGAGGGTGAATCTAAACCTTATGTGTTTGACGAGCTTTTGATGTAAATAAAAACAACGGAGAAACCTACTGAAAATCGGTTTGTCCGTTGTGTATTTTTTTATCAGTTTTCCGCCGCGGTTCTGTTTACCGCGTTGGGTTTTTCGATATTTGCCGCGATTCTTAAAATTATTCTCGCGTCGGCGGCATTTACTTTTCCGCTGCCGTCAATGTCTGCGGCGAGCAGAGAGTTTCCCTCAAGCTTTTCGAGTCCCGCCGCTGCGCGGAGAGTGATTCTCGCGTCGGCTGCGGTTACCTTGCCGTCAAGGTTTACGTCGCCTATGAGAATTTCCGTTTTTGATTCTATTTCGGTAACGTCGCTTCTGAACTGCGCCGTTTTGCCGTCGGAATCCTTAACGGTCAGCGTGACGGAGTATTCGCCTGCCTCGCTTGCGGTGAAGAAGAACTCCCTGTATTCGGAGAATTCGCCCTCTTTATATAAATTGCCGTCCTTGTTTACGTCGAAGCAGTATTCATATTTTCCGTTTCCGCCGACGACGGTAGCTATCCAGATTATATCCATGTCGGTTTTGACCGAATCCTTGTCAAGGCTTACCTGTACTATTGTAAGAGGTATGGTTGTGCCGTTTTTTATATTTGAACTGGATGCCGCAGTCGACGCTTCTTCCGAAGCGGGGGCGGTCGTCGAGTCCGAAACCGAGCCGTTGTTTACGTCCTCGTCGGCGGCAGTCTCTATTTTCGTAGCGTAGAATTTGCCGTTATAAAGGCATATCCAGCCTGTCTGTCCGTTAAAATCTATCTTGCCCCACTTGTCGTTTTTGATTTCAAGAATGTTAACGACAGTGTTTTCCTGCGAATTTTCGGTGTGGGAGTCGAGATGTCCGAGAATACTGCCCGAGGTCGACGCCGTTGAACGTACGTTTAACGAATCGACGACTATCGCGTATTCGCCCGTTGTGAATTCGGGGACATCCTCTCTGTCTATACTGATGCTTGAATCGGATTTTGAAAAATATACGAGTCCGTACGGATTTCCGTTCATGCGTTTATATTCGGATTTAAAAAAGTCGAGCGACCATATTCTGCATCCGCCCTCGGGGGAGGAGCCGTATCTGAACGAATCGGTAAAGTAGACCTCGCCGTCGATGATTGCGCTGATTACGACTACATGAGTCGAACCGCTCGTTCCGCCCGTGCCGTAGCTTACGGCTATGTTGGTAAGATTGTTTCCGTATTTGTTTATAAGTTCGTCTATGCAGTTTGAGCCTCCGACAGTGACTACGTTATAGTCGCCCGAGGTCGTTTTTCTGTCTCTGTAATCGTAGTACCATTCGCTTCCGCCGCCACGGTAGTCCGGGGAGGAACCGGTGTATACGCCCTTTGCGAGGAGCTGATATGCGACCGCTAAATTGCAGTGTCCGTAGAAAGAACCCCAGCCTTTTAATTTAAGAGCTTTTTTATAGTCGGATTCGACCTGCGAGATGATTTCGCTCTTTGAAACGGCGGAAGAAGTAAACGCCGTCGCCGTGAACACCGTAACGGTCATAATCACGGTAAGAAAGAGCGACAACACTCTTTTTGAAGTTGAATTCATTATTTTGCCTCCTTAGGCGAGAGATTCGAGCTTTGCCGATACTCTCAGTAAAAGACGCGCGTCGGCGGCCGATATTCTGCCGTCCTTGTTTGCGTCCGAATATTTTAACGTCTCGCTGTCGAGACTTTCGAGCTTTGCGGTGTATCTTAAAAGAAGTCTTGCGTCAGCGGCGGTTATTTTGCCGTCGTTGTTTATATCTCCGTTAAGTCTTTCGGCAGGCTTAACGGTCGTCTGCGAATTAAGCTTTACGGTAATGTTCTCCTTAACGTCTGCGGGCTCCGAGGACGAGGGGGAGAATACCATTATCTTAGCCGTAAAATTCTTTTCGCCCGAGGAAATGTCGGAAGCTTTTATTTTTACGCTCGCCGTACGTGACGAGATATCGCATGTATACGATTTTGCGTTGTCCGACGACGAAGCGCGAACATATACGACCGCCTTTGTTGCCGAGTCGGAATTTACCGAAAACGCAATCGTGCAGGATGTTTCCGTTATATCGGTAACGCTTACCGAAGCGATAATGCCGGACTTATCCGAGCCGAAAACAAGCGATACGCAGTAATTGTACGTCGTCGTTCTTCTGTAAACGTATTTGCCGAGATACGAATTCATAGCCGCCGAATGGAGAATGTCGAGCGTTATGAAGTCGTAACCGCCGACTCCTCTCGCCGCCTCTCTCGCGACAGAATCCGCTCCGCCGTAGCCTGCCTGATTCTCGATATCCGCGAAGTAGACCAGAGCCTTTTCGTCAGTAATTCCGAGCTTCATGCCGTGCTGAATGTAGCTTCTTATATCGTTCTTTGCAAGATCATCCTGTGCGATTCTGCCCTCGGGCGTGTCGAGAAGCTTTGAAACGGCTTTTGCTTCCGTATTGTTAAACGTTCTCGTCGCCCAGTTTGAGGACGTGGTTTTTATCTCGTTGTAAAGCTGATCGCCGAGAATCGTTTTAGCCTGCGGTTCGTTCGAAGAAACGACGGTTCTCAAAAGGTTCAACGCTCTCGAAGCGTGCCACTGAACCTTGCCTATACTGACCGCGCCGTTGTCGTTGGGGTTGACCGACGAGTACGAACCCTCGTTCGAGTAGATAATCGCCGCCGCCGCGTCGGCTAAAATATTTACGTCCGCGGCGTATACCGCGGGGGTTAAAATCGAGGTGAAAATTGCGAGTGTAAGCACCGCAGAAATGACGGTAAAAATTCGCTTTATGAGCAGTTTCATAACGAAACCTCCTGTCGACAGTTGTGTATTTTAACATTTTCAGCGGTTTAGGTCAAGGTTTTTTAAGTATGTTTGGAAGTTTTGCACGAAAAAAGTTACAAAATGATTACAAAACGGCTTCAGGAATGTAATAATTACGTTAAATTTTTGTACAGTATTACTTTTACTTGTGAAATACAAATTTGTCACTATTTGTCTTAAAAGTAAAACTATACATTTTTAATTTTAGATATTGAAAAAATAAAAAACAGGGTTCCGCATTTTTTTTGAACCCTGTTTATATTGTATTTTCAGCTCTTTATTTCACCTGCGAAAACATCCCAGCACCCGGTTATCGTCTGCATTTTTTCATATAAAGAATTCGAAACGTTTTCGTATCCGAGCGTTACCGTTCTTTCGCCCGCGCTGTCGGTCTCGGTGCTTCTGATGAGTTTGTTTGACGCGGAATATGCGTACGAACCTTTGAAAAGCGTATGACCGGACGAATCGAGAGTCGTTTTCGAAATGAGATTGTCCCCGTCGTATTCGTATTTTTCATTCGTAACCGCTGACTTATCCGAGGTCGAGTATGTAACGGACTTAGTAGCTTCCGATATTCTCGATTTCGAATTGTAAACGTACGCGTACGTCGTTACCGCCGTCGCGAGATCCTTATCGAACGTCGAGGAATAAACGAGATTGTTCCTTTCGTCGTAGCGGTAGATACATTCTATCGCGTCGCGCCCGTAATCCGCAACCGAGCTTGACGTTATATTGCCGTTCGAGTCGTATGTGTACGAACGCGAAAAACCCGATATCTGAACATTGTTTTTATTGTATGACGCATAAAATGTCGGATTGCCGTATCTGTCCTCTGTATATTCAACACTTCCGAGAAACTCCGCTGTTGAAGAATATGTTTCGTTTTTCGTTTTAGACGACGAATCACGGTTTTCGGTCACGGTTGTTTTTACCGTTTTGTAAAGCTTGCCGTTTTTATATTCCCTGCGCCTTGTTACGGACGAAGAATCGTATTCGAATTCGCATATCGGAATAATATTTCCGTTTTCGCCGGGCGTTTTTGTGTTTAGACCGTTTGCGGACTTTTCGGGGGCGGGCTTCTTTTTTTCACTTGAACCGTCCCGATTTGTACCCGACGCGTCTTCATAGATTTCGGTAAGACGCGCGTTGGAATCAAAGGTAAAATCTATTTCGCGTTTTTTGTTGTTATCAGAATCGTAATAGCTCAGCTTTATGTTGTTTTCGTCCGACAGATCGAAAACCGCTGTAATCTCGCCGTTATCGTATGAAACGGGAACATTTCCTTCATCCGTTTTATGTACGTTGTCGGGTTCGTTTATGAAAATATCGGTGATGTCGGTGTTCGAGTCGATTCCGCCGATGAGAATTCCGAAGCACAGCGACAGTGCCACGACCGTCATTATAAGCGATGAGGTCACGGCTTTTTTAGTATTCGCCGGGGATTTTTTTTCGGGCTTTTTTTCTCTTCTTTGTCCCTTGAACATTAGGATCACCTTATAAGTATTTATATATAATATATACCATTATATATACGGGGAATCAGTTTTTAAGCGATTGCATCGGTGCGGGTATTCTTCCGCCTCTGTTTATGAATTTTTCGCTTGAGGAATAATTTATCGGCATTACGGGACCGCTTCCGAGCAGACCGCCGAATTCGAGTTCGTCGCCGACTTTTTTTCCTATCGCGGGAATGAGCCTTACGGCAGTCGTTTTTGAATTGACCATGCCGATAGCCGCTTCGTCTGCAATTATTGCTGAAATCGTCTCGGGTGCGATATCGCCGGGAACGACTATCATGTCGAGTCCGACCGAGCAGACCGCCGTCATGGCTTCGAGCTTTTCTATTTTAAGATTGCCGTTTCTCGCTGCCGCTATCATGCCCGCGTCCTCAGTTACGGGGATAAATGCGCCCGAGAGTCCTCCGACGTGCGAGGACGCCATTACACCGCCCTTTTTGACAGCGTCGTTCAAAAGCGCGAGTGCTGCCGTCGTTCCGTGGGTTCCGCACGATTCGAGCCCCATTTCTTCTAATATATGAGCTACCGAGTCGCCGATGGCGGGAGTGGGGGCGAGAGACAGATCGACGATTCCGAACGGAACGCCGAGCCTTTTTGAGGCTTCGCTTGCTACGAGCTGACCCATTCTCGTGATTTTGAATGCCGTTCTTTTTATAAGGTCTGCGATTCCCGTAAGGTCGAGACCCTCCGATTTTGCGAGAGCCGCCCTTACGACTCCGGGTCCCGAAACGCCGACGTTTATTACGCAGTCAGGTTCGCCCGCTCCGTGGAACGCGCCCGCCATGAACGGGTTATCCTCCGGAGCGTTGCAGAATACGACGAGCTTTGCCGCGCCTATGCAGTCCCTGTCTGCGGTGAGACGCGAAGCCTCGAGAACCTGTCTGCCCATAAGCTTTACCGCGTCCATGTTGATTCCCGTTTTTGTCGAGCCGATATTTACGCTCGAACATACGTGTTCGGTTACGCTCAGCGCCTCGGGAATCGCCTCGATAAGCTCTCTGTCTCCGTGTGCAAATCCTTTCTGAACGAGCGCGGAAAATCCGCCTATGAAGTTGACTCCGCATGCGTTCGCCGCCTTTTCGAGCGTGACGGCGATCTTAACCGCGTCTTTATTATCGCAGGAAGCGAGTATCATAGCTATCGGCGTTACGGAAATTCTCTTATGTATAATAGGTATACCGAATTCTCTCTCGATATCCTCGCCCGTTTTGACGAGATTTTTTGCGTAGCGGGTTATTTTGTCGTAAATTTTAGTGCACGTTACGTCAATGTCGCTGTGACAGCAGTCGAGGAGTGATATGCCCATTGTTATGGTACGGACGTCGAGATTTTCGTCCTGTATCATTGTTATAGTTTCAAGTATGTCGCCTACGTTAAACAAGGGAATCAGCTCCTTTATACAGTGTGCATTGCGTTGAAGATATCTTCGTGCATAGCCTTTATCATGAGATTTCTTTCCTTGCCGAGATTCTCGAGCATGTCTGCGAATTCGGCAAATCCGACGTTGATATCGGAAATATCGACGAGCATTATCATCGCGAACATGTCGTCGAGAACGGACTGCGTGACCTCCTGTACGTTGACTCCGCAGTCTGCGCATTTTGTCGCTACGGCGGCGAGTATGCCGACCATGTCTTTTCCTATAACGGTTATAACAGCTCTCATTTTTAAATCCATCCTTTTTATTTATTGTTTAATTTAAGCGAAGAACAGTATCGATGAGGCAAGCAGTGCCTGACCTATGAAATACGTCCATATATTGAAATTCTTTAAAGGTATGTTCTTTCTGTATCTGTCGTCGAACATTAAGAACACTATCGAACCGTCCGAGAGTACGAACAACACTGCGCCCAGTGACAGAGTGAGCATTAGGAGAAGTCCCGATTCCGCGCCGGTCATGAAGTATCTTACGGAGAACGAAATCGCTTTTATCGTCATTGTCGTTATCATAACGGCGTACGGGATAACTCCGCACAGTGCGATTTTTTTTATTTGAAGCTTTGTTCTGAAAGCGATAAGAACGAATATTAAAAGCACCGCGGCAATTCCGACTGTCTCCTGCCATACGAAAACTTTTTCGTCGGGGAACGAAGCTTTCTGCGCTTTTATGTACGCTATCGTGTAGAGAACGTGAGCCGAGAAGAACGAGATTCCGCCTATCAGCACGAGATATATTTTTTTAAAATGCAGAAATAAGTCGCCGAACCATGAGGCAATAAGTCCGAACAGCATGAAGCGCGCGAATTCGGTCGTGTTTTCGCTTATTTTAAAGCATAAGAATCCCATTGCAACGAACATTGTGGCGCATATCATTTTCGTCGTTCTCGATTTCCAGCTCATTCCGGGTCTCTGGAATTTAAGGAAAAACGGAGTGACCGCCATTTCGATTATGAATGCAAGTGCGAGAAGAATGTAATAAGCCGTCATGATTTTTCTCCCTTTATGTCACTTTTGTTATTTGAAGAATTTTTTTTCTTCGTGTGTTTTGCTATGAATACTTCGCCCGCCGTAATTCCGGCAACAACGAGAACCGCCGTTATTATTCTCGGTACGGTAATCGTAACTCCCGCGGTGCCGTTTTTCAATAAATCTGCGTCATTTTGAATATTATCGTATGCGTATTTGAGTTCGCTCTGCGCGGATATTATATCGCTTAACGCGGGGCTGTTGTCGGCTATTACGGATTCGGTCTTTGCCTTTGCGTCGGCGTAAGCCTTTTTATAATCGCGGTAAGCCGAGGCTTTGTATTCCGGAAGCGTATAATTTTCGCACATATCGGCGTATGCGGTTTCGAGCTTCTTTTTCGCTTCGTCCGCCTGTTTTATGTATTCCTTTAAGGCTTTCGGTTCGTTTGTCAGAATCATATTGTACCCTCTCGAAATGAGGTCGGAGTACCACGTCGCGTTGTCGCGCCTTATATTTCCGCATATTTCGGGGCGTGAAAGCATTGCCATCGCGCGTGCGCCTGTTGTAAATTTGCCCATGACCGTTTTCCCGAAAACAACGCCGTACGGGTTATTCGTCGCAAGACATACTCCGTACGCTCCCGCTTCGAGCGAGGATTTAACGTATGAAACCGCGGAAAAAATAACGTTTCCTTTAAAATACGTCATAACAAGGGGTTTTTCGCTTTTTGAGGAAATAAACGATTTCAGAGTGTCGGGCTTTATATGTCCGACATAGAATATAACGGAGCCGATTCGGTTTTCCTTTTTAACCGTATCGTAAACGACATCGAGATTGCTTTCGTCAACGTCGAGCATGAGTACGGTGTTTTTTGTCTTTTTAAGCGCGTCCGACAGCGTATCGACGGTTTTGTCCGTAATATCCCTCGCCCCGCCGCCGTGGGAAAGACGGAGTTTAATGCCCGCGATATCGGCATAATTAACGGACGATATGTCCCCGACATCCTTTGAAAACATTGCCGAAGCGTTGGAGGAATCGAGCAGAACGGGAACAGAATCCTTTGTAACGGAAACATTGCACAGAACGATGTCCGCGCCCTGTTCGTGAGATGAGAGTATGCCCTCGACGGTGTTTTCGGGATATCCCTCGCAGTCTCCGCGGTCGGAGACGCACAGCGTTCTTCCGTTTTGGCTTATAAATTCGTCCGTGACCGCGCGCGTTTCATCCCCCAATGCGCAGGAGGAGAATACGAGCGCGGACGTTATCATAATCAGAAGTGTAAAATACGAGATGATTTTTTTCATATATCCGCATCCTTATATTTTGTATATTAAATTAATTATCCTTATTTTATCATATAAATACCGCCGTAACAAGCCCGATAATGAAAATATTTGATTTATAAATAAGCGAAATAATTGTGCGGACGAAATGTTTAATATATGAATAAAATTTTAACAAAACGTTAAAAGAATATTGTTTACTCTGTTTTGTTTAAAATTTATAAATTATCGGTAAATTAAAATGTATTTTGTTATCAACGTTAAAAAATTCGACATCTGACGATTAAAATACTCGGGAAAATATGTCTGTTGGAATTTTCCGCCCGTGTTTCGTTAAAACGCATTAAAGGATTGTTCAAAGTTTATTCATTTTGCATATTGATTATTTTTTTGACAAAGTGTAAAATATGTCTACAAGGTTTTATTTTACCTGTTTTTTGTATTTTGAAAGGGGTTACACATCATGAAAAAGGCACTGGCATTAGTATTATCACTCTTAATGATCGTTACAGTGCTTCCCTTTGCTTCTTTTGCGGAGGAGCCCACAGAGGCTGAACGCAGAGTCGACGCTTGGGACGCTAACTATGATCTCTTTATCGACAAGCTTACCGATAACGCAGATTACGCGAACTTTAAGTACGTTGTAGACAACGACAAAGAGATCGCAAATCTCATGGGCGTTTACACCGCGTTCGGCATGTATGACAGCGCGTGGGTCAACGCCGCTACCGGCACTGTTGACAAGGCTATCTGCAAGGAAGTTCTTGTAGCAATGCTCGAGAAATACAGCTACGACATGGGCACCAGCTATGTTGATATCGCTATCGACGCTCTCAAGGCTGCTCAGACCGTAGGCGAGTTCATGGAAAAGCTCAACGAGTACTTCAAGATTTTTGACTTCGTTGATTCCGAGACTTGGTCAAAGTCTTTCACCATCGTTAATTACGTTATCCAGGCAGGCCGTGCATGGCAGGATGTCAGATCCGACCTCATCAAGGCTTATGAGCGCGTTATGACCGTTCAGATGGCTAATAAATATTACATCGACATGCTTGATTACGTTGTAGCTAACAGTAAGTACGCTCCCATGGTTAACGCCGCTAACGAGCTTATCAATGAGATCAAGACCAGTGTTAACGAGCAGATCGCAGACATGGTTGCAGAGGCTCTCCAGGGTCAGGCTGCCGCAGCTGCCGATACTCTTATCACCATGGCTATGAACACCAACGCTTACACCGCTGTTGCTCTTAAAGTTTACCAGACCGGTACTTCGATAGCTAACAAGCTTTGGAACACCAACGCTCAGTATGAGCTTTATTCCGCTCTTAAGGCAGCTTTCTATGCAGAGACCGCTATCAACGAGTGGACACAGGCTGCACTTGCGGCAGACGACGCAGACTGCTCACTCTTCGCAGTTTCCGCTCTTATCTCCACCAGAGAGTTCGGCGAGACCACTCTTTATAAACTCATGGTTGCTAAATCCGGCGGAATCATCGGCAAGATCAAATCGAAGCTTTACAACTACTGCTTCACCGAGTATACTGCAAACCTTGCAGCTCTTGATATCATGAGAGACGCGTTCTATGCTACCGATATTAACGAGATCGGCAAAATCTCCGTAGTTGATTACATTTACTGCCCCGTAAACGTACTTGTTTACGACAACGGTTCTCTCCTTATGAGAGTTAAGGACGGCGCAGAGTCTGAGACCGGCGTTACTCCTTACGGCTTCGGCGCATCAAACTACAGTGAATACAACAAGGAATACATCAAGGTTCTTGCTCTTGCAAACGATTATGATGTAAACCTTATCGGAACCAAGGCCGGATTTGTAACGTTCGTTAAGGATATTGTTGCCGATAACGAGGCAGGCTTTGAGGATTACTCATTTACCGAGGTTGCCTGTGCAGAGGGTTCAAAGATTGTTATTTCCGGACTTAACTATGAGGTAACTCTTAACGGCGAGACCAACACCTATGAGCTTAACGACGACTTCGTTATTCCCGAGGGTAAGACCGTTACCGTTAAGGACGTTATCGACGCTACCGTAGACGTAGGTAAGGACGAGGCTAAGTCTTTAATAGCTAAGATTAAGGCTATCTTCCAGAAGATCATCGACGCTATCAAGAATCTCTTTAAGATCGCGTAAGTTGATTTAGGGTTTAAGAAATTTACTAACTGAAACAGGGGTTCATCTGATGATGAACCCCCTTTTGCGTATTTTTTATGATATATCATTTTGAATTGCAGAGTATATAGTAAACGAGGGAACACAATGGCGCAGATTATAAAAAATTATCTTTTCATCTTTATTATTCCGCTTGCATTGGGCGTTATTGTCCGCGTTCTGATTAGAAAAAAGCCGAAGGCATGGATATTCAGCGCAGTCTGCGCCGTATTGACGCTTGTGTTCGGTATCCTTTTCGCTGTTATTGATACGCACGGCGACGAGGGATTGGGACTTTGCTTTATACAGACGGTATGTCTGCTTGCCGGTTCGCTCGTGACGGCGGGATTCAGTAAAATAGCAAAAAAACAATAATTTACTGTTTGTAAATTATTGCAGTAGACAGCAGTCAGTGGTCAGTGGTTAGAAATTACATAATACTGTCCGCTGACCACTGAACAGTAATCACATAAACAATAATTTGTCCCGACAAATTTTTGTTTATGCAACCGCGTGTTGCTTTACATTGGAATCAATATATAATATACTCTTTTCGGAAGTGATTTTATGGAAACCAAAGATATTATTTATGACCTGCGTTCGAAAATTAACATGTCGCAGGAGGAGCTTGCTCAAAAAGTATTTGTAACCCGTCAGGCCGTTTCACGCTGGGAGACGGGGGAAACAGTGCCGAATACCGAAACGCTTAAATTACTGTCGAATTTATTTAACGTCTCGATTAATACGCTGCTCGGTTCGCCGCGCGAGCTTCGCTGTCAGTGCTGCGGTATGCCGATAGACGACGGAATAATGAGCAGGGAACCGGACGGTGAATTCAACGAGGAATTCTGTAAGTGGTGCTATTCGGACGGTAAATACACATATTCCGATATGAATACACTTATTGATTTTTGTTCGGAACACATGGCGAATGAATCATTTTCGGCCGAGCAGGCTCGGCAGTACCTGACTGCAATGCTTCCGGGGCTTAAATACTGGCGTGAAAAAACTGCCGAGCAAAAAAATAAGTAAAAATGCAAACAAATAAAAATGTAAATAAAAACGCCCTTATGCTAATGCATAAGGGCAAAAAAATGGAGCGGATGACGAGGCTCGAACTCGCTACCTCCACCTTGGCAAGG
>UQQT01000027.1 GCA_900543395.1 uncultured Oscillospiraceae bacterium
GAAGCGGAAAGAGGGTGGATATAAACCTTATGAGTTCGACTCCCTTTTGCTATAACATTTGCAAGCGTTGTTTTTCCGCTTCCCGAACCGCCGGAAATTCCGATAAAAAGACATTTATTCATCTTATTTGAACACAAATGATTTTGCAAAGGAGTCAAAATCGACTTTTTTCACATAATCCGTAGATACGCTTGCGTTTACAAGATAGATTTTATCGTTTACGCTGAAATAGTAGTAATAGTCGGTTTTTGGATAATCGGATGAAGAACATATAAGCTTAAATACTCGTGCGGAAATTTTATCTTCGGATGTTTTTAAATCATAAATATCATATGTAAACTTATCCCCGCCGTAGCTTTCCTGTAACTGCGAGCATGTGTTCTCAATCATTTTGTACTGCTGTTCGATATCGGTATCGGCAAGCTCGCTTATAATTATCTGCGCTCCCTTTTCGTCATACAAAAACAGCAGTCCTGTATCGTACGACTGTTTAAATCCGGACGGGAGCGTAAATTCAAGATTCTTCGTAACAACGCGTTTGCCGTCTGTGATCTGACCGTTGAATTCGATAAAATCTGTTCTGTACTCTCCGCTTTCGTTTTTTATACGCTTTCCGTTGTCAGAGAGAAGATATACCTCTAATTTACCGTTATCGTTCGTTACGAAATTTCCGTTTTCATCATAAACGATATCGTACGATTTTCCGTCTTTATCTGTATAAGTTTTTATTTTCGAAGAGCATGACGGCAAAATTGCCGCCGCGCAGAGCGTAATGCATAATGCAGAAAAAATTTTAGATTTCATATTACTCATTCCTTACGGGTTGTTTATAAGAGAAAGAACCTCGGCGCGGGTTCGCGGGTCTTTTCTGATGACGCCTCTTAATGCGGAGGTCTTTGTTTTTGCACCGGCAGCTTTTATTCCGCGCATTGACATGCAAAGATGCTCGGCTTCAATAAGAACCGCAACGCCCTTCGGCTGTAATTCGTCGTTTAAAAAATCAGCTATCTGCGAGGTAAGCCTTTCCTGTACCTGCGGACGTTTTGCAAATGACGAAACTATACGGGCGGTTTTTGATAAACCGATAATTTTTCCGTCTGACGGAATATACGCTATATGAGCCTTGCCCGAAAAAGGGAGAAGATGATGTTCGCACATGGAATAGAGCGGAATATCGCGGACTATAACTACTTCGTCGGACTCCGATTCGGAAAAAATCTTAACGTACTGTTTCGGGTCGTCGCTAAGTCCCGCAAAAATCTCTTCATACATCTGAGCAACCCTGCGAGGAGTTTCTTTTAACCCATCGCGGTCGGGATCCTCCCCTATCGCAAGGAGAATTTCGCGCACGGCGTTCTCAATTCTTTCATTATCCATTATATTTCAAATCCTATTCAAAAATTATACGTACGCTGTTCGTACTTTCGTCGACTGCATAAGATATCTTATTGCTTGTTATTTTATTCTCTGTTCCCGCCGATACATAAAAAATAACCTTTCTGATATCGGCATCGGAATCATCCGAGCCTTTTCCGAACAGTGCCATTACCGCGTCGTTGAAAACGTCGTTTGTAAACTTAAATTCAACGGACAGATTACCGTTGTTTACTTCGTCAATACAGCGGTCGATAATCATATCGGTAACGGTATAGTCGTATTTGTCGAACAATAAGGAATTATATACAAAATAATTATATTTCGTTCCCGTGCAGTGAACGCTTAAAGCATCAAAATCGGAATGAGTTGCGGAAATATAGGACTCCGTAACGTTAAAATACAAATGAGACGGTGAAACGCTTTTGTCAAAGTCGGGATCGTCCCATGTAACGTCGAGAAAATACTCCTCGCCGTCAAGCTCGAGCATGTTCCATAAATGAAGCTCGGTTTTTTTGTCAGATGTTGCTTTTCCGGGAATTACGACAGTCTTAATTCCCGCATAATTCAGAATAAGCATGGCGGAATAGGCGTAACCCGAACAAACCGCTTTATTGTTAATTAAACACCCGTACGCCGTCGAATCAAATTCATCGGAACCGTATTCGCACATGTCAACTATACTGTCGTGAATATAAAGCTCGCGTTCATAAAACGAGTCGAATTTTTCTTCGGCAGTATTGCTTATTTGCTTCGCGGCGGAAATCATGCGTTCCGTATTATTTTTACACTGTTCCTTTTCGGCGGAGTAATCAGCACTGAAATATGTTTTAAATGATTCGGTTATAAGATAACATTTGTCGGATAGACAGATAAGATCGGGGTTGTCGTATTTAAGATACTGAAAAACTTTTTTCATTTCATCAAAAGAAAGAGACGGAATCTGAATTTTCTCCGGATGTTCTCTTACTTTGTTAAAAATGCATACGTAAGCGCGTTTTTGCTTATCGTTAAGTTTATTGTAATAATAATCGGAAAACGGCTTTTCCCCGTTAAAATCGGCGGGAAGCGAAGCCTCCGCGCGTTCGGTAAGATAAGCGCGTATCGTCTCGGAATTGTATACGTTATAGAATATAGCCGCAAGCCCCGCCCCGATTGCGACGCACAACAGCAGATTCAGAAATTTTTTCAACTATATATCCTTTCAATATAACAAGGGGTTTGTGTTTCTTTCTTAATATTCGGTTTTAAATACAAAAGACGTTGATTCAAACGCTTTTATACAGTCCTTAGCGTCAAAATAATCCGACGCACTGATGTCTGTGTCGACGTTATTAATAATTGAATTAAAGAGCCTATCCGTGTTTGCGTAATCAACGTTTGCAAGGTACTGTTCCATAATCACCGCAGTGTTCTTTGCGAGAAAATTCAGAGAATCGGAGCCTTTAGCTCCTTTTATCAGATAATCCGTTATTTCTTCATAGTCAAGCTCTTGCCTGCCCGCCTGAATATTAACAGAACCCTCCGATACCGTCAAAGTGATCGGTGAATCGATATCAAACTCAACATGCCCCAGCTCGCCGAAAATCATCGCAAGCCCCGAACGTGTAACGCGTATGTATTTGTCAACGCTCGTTCCGCTGATTTTCTCTGCGGCAGCACTCATCTCTTTAATCCCGCCGTTTTTATAACTGTCCAGAAGAGATAATGAGTTATTCGAATCGTATTTTTTATTTATATCAAGCGGAGTGATTACAAATGTTTTATTATAAAGCTGAGCTCTTATTATCAAAGCAAAATCGACGGTTGTCTTATCGTCATCAACAGCCGAAACGAAGAACGAACAGTCGCCCGTAAGTCCGGGAATCTGCGCCGACAGAACAGCGGATTCATTCTCGTGCTTTTCCTTTTCAGTAATGGCTAAAATGCTCGCGACCGCACCCGCCGTGATAATCAAAGCAAAAACAATAACCGCGATTATGATTTTTTTCTTCGCTTTTTCTTTTGTATCGGAAATTTTTAATTCATTATATTCCATATATGAGTCCTAATTACGTCCTATTATATTTAATAAACTATATTATAACCGTACCGCGCAAAAAAAACAATATACATTACGACAATTTTGAAAGCTTTATTATATTATTTTATCATTTGACTGTTGAAAATTGTACCGTAATATAATATAATTATAAACTATAACAGCGGTTTTCCGCGGTATGGAGGATTTATATGGCTTCTGAAAAGAAAGAAAAAAAAGGCGGATCGATAGCCCGGTACTGCGGTTTCGGTCTGGGCGCAATCGGACTTGATTTAAGCTACGGAATGTTCAACCAGTTTCTTAATAAGTATTTGACGGACGTTTTGAAATTACATTCGAGCTTTCTTCTTTTTCTCTCGTCATTTGCGAGAATTTGGGACGGAATAAACGACCCGATGATGGGTTCCATCGTCGACCGTTCTAATTTAAAAATGGGCAAATACAGACCTTGGATACTGTTCGGCACCTGTGCGAATGCGGTCGTACTGATATTCCTTTTTAATAATATCTTTTCTCTTAACTCGGCGGCTTTGTATGTTTATATGGCTTTCATGTATATTTTTTGGGGAATGAGCAACACTGTCGCAGATATTCCGTACTGGTCGATGGTTCCCTCGTTTACGAACAATCCTAAGGAGCGTAACCTTGTTGCGACCATCGCAAGAGCTTTTTCGGGGCTCGGTCAGGGCATTGTTCAGATAATGTTCCCTCTGCTTATGACAGCGGTCAGCGTTACCTATGACCCGGGATCAAATAAAAAAGTTTACGACGCGTTGAGCTTTAAATACGCCTCGATCGTATGCGCGGTGTTCCTTATCGTATTTGCGGTTCTCTGTGTAAGCGTTACTAAAGAAACGCGCAGAACTCCCCCGTCGGGTGAAAAGTTTTCGTTTAAAAATTCATTAAAAATCATTAAGAATAACGACCAGCTTCTTGTATTTATGCTCTTTGCAATGCTTTCAAACGCAGGATGGTACCTTACTTCGGCGACAAGCGCATACTACTTTGACGTTGTAATCGGAGACACGACAAAACAGTCGACTTTCGGTACGTTCGGCGCGGTCGGTTCGATAGCAGGACTTCTCGTTATTCCTATTCTGACAAAATATACGTCAAAAAAACGCACGTATCAGATTTCTCTTCTCATGGGAATTATCGGATATGTATTTATGTGCATTTTCGGCGAAATGAAACTCATAATTCCTATGGATATCGCTTATATTGTTGCTTCCGTCGGTATTGCCTCCATGTTCGTAGCGCAGACGGTTTTCCTCTCAGATATAGTCGATTACGGTGAGGTAAAAATGGGCTTCAGAGCGCAGAGTGTCACTTTCTCAATGAAAGGTTTTTTGCAGAAGATGGCTTATACCCTCCAAACCGTAATGCTCTATTCATTCCTTTGGGGAACAAAATATAACGGCGATCTTCATTCTCAAAACTCAAAAGCCGTACACGGTTCGATTTCTTTCATGATGTATATTGCTCCGATTATCCTGCTTATTGCATCTCTGATTATTTTCAGCACTAAGTATAAGCTCCACGGTGAATACATGGATAAAATCACACAGCAGATATCCGAAAATATTAAGAGAGAACAAGACTCTCAGCAGTAACAATATAATTTTAAGGGAAGCTTTTTAAGGCTTCCCTTTTTTAATTGATTATGACGGACGATATCTCGACAAATCCTCTGTATTTTTCGAAAACGATTTTTATTTCATCGGTTTCGGCGGGTTTATTTGCTGTAATACATTTATTGCCTATAACCGTTCCTTTGCCGAACAAAGCCCATTTACCTGAATTTTTAACAAAAACCTTAAATTCTTCGACGTGCTGACCATTCGAGATATGTTCTCTTATAACAACCTTGTCAAACATATCTTTACCGTTTAGTTTTATCAGCAGTTCGGGCTTTTTGTCTTTAGCTCCGGCTCTCCAGAATTTTTCCGAATCGTCCGAAACAATATTATCTGCGCTGTAAAGCTCGCCGACTGATGATGAAGCAGTAACAGTAGATTCTTTTAAAAGATTATAGCCGAACATTACCTTTAGATCATGTCCGAACGAGGTAAGTATCTGCGAATCAGTATCGAAAATATGTCCTCTCTTGTCCGGAGAAATATTAAGCAAAAATGCGCTGTTGCTTCCGGCTGTTGCAAGATACAGCCTGTGAAGCTTGTCTTTTGTTTTGACGGAATAATTGTCATCCTTTGAATAAAACGCGTGGTCGCGGATGTTTACGTTGACCTCGCACGGATACCATATAAATTTTTCATCACGCTTGACGGCTTTTCTGCTTCCGAGATCCAGAATCATCTCATTTGGCTTAATCTTCCTTGTAGGTTTATCGCGCGAACCATCCTCATTTATTCCGTAATAGGACGGGATGACGCTCCACTCTTCTTTACGTGTAAAGCCCCGGTCGTTTCCGACCCAGCGCACGTCGGGTCCACAGTACGATATTACGGCATTCGGCTGTGATGCTCTGATAATCTCAAATACGCTTTTATAATCAAAATCAAAGTTCATTTCTTCCGAGCATGCGTCGTCTATTCTTATTTCAAACAGTTCGCCGTAGTTTTCTGAAAGCTCGCGTATCTGTTTTATGAAAAACTCGTTATAACCGTTTTGCTGTCTGAACGTCGGCTCATGACGATCACAAAGCGTAATATTAATTCCGAATTTTAAACCGTATTTTCTGCATGACTGCGAAAGCATTGCGACAACATCGCCCTTACCGTCGAGCCATGATGAACTTTTGACGGAGTAATCCGTGGTTTCTGTCTGCCAGATACAAAATCCGTCGTATGATTTTGCGGTAATCAGCAGTCCGCTCATCCCGGCTTTTGAAGCTATACTCGCCCATTCGTCAGTGTCTATATCTTCCGGAGCAAACGTGTCGGGAACAGCATACCCGTCGCCGACCTGCTTGCCCGTAAACGTCCCCATTGAGAAGCTGACCATACCGTAGTAGTCATTCTGCGCCCAATTAAGCTGTCTTTTTGACGGCTTAATATCAATTGTATTTTCATATCCTTTCGACACACGCAACACTCCTTAATTTTAAAAGGGACTGCCGATACTGTTCGACAGTCCTTTGTATTATACACCGAAATCGTTATTCGTTGCAACTATATTTGCACCTGTATTTAAAACATTTTCAATAAAAACATCGCCGATTTTTACGGGTGCTTCAATTTCAAGAGTGTTGATCTCTTTCATAACGTCGAAAATCATTCCTTTCGGAATAGGCTGACTTGTTTTACACGGAACTACGGGATGTTTTCCGCCGATAAGCTTAGCGGTTGAATGAATGGTTCTTACGGGGCTTGTAATCTCCGTTTTCGCATACTGTTCTCCGCGTTTGCACGTGTTTCCCTTAATCGAAATTACGGTGGAACCCTCATATTCGACGGTAATTAAACAGCCCAAAGGACAGGATATACAATTCATTTCTTTTTTCATAAATATCAATCCTCCACTCTGACCGTAATCGAACTTCCCGTGTCAAGTTTTTTAAGAACCTCGGCAGGAATAACGACGTTTTCCATTTCGCCCGGCGCAAGTTTTATTTTCTTTTTGGAAGAAATAACTTCACCGTCCGCTTTTACAACGACTTTTTTGTTCTTGAATACGGCTCCGACTCTGAAATAAAGCTTAACGTCTTTATTCTCGTCAAGTCTTATCTTCTGCGGAACAATATATCTTACTCCGTTTTCGGGAACTGTATCAATATATCTCATATCGTCTGAATTTACGGGATTCTTGATATACTCCGCAGCGCCCTCGCCCGCCGTCTGTGCTTCAAGCGTTACATAATCGACAAGATCATGAACGTGAAGAACGTTACCGCAGGCAAATATACCGTCGTGATCCGTCTGTCTCATTTCGTCGACAACTGCACCGTTCGTTATTCTGTCAAGTGAAATCATGCTTGCTTTTGTAAGCTCATTTTCGGGGATAAGTCCGACGGAAAGGAGCAGTGTATCACACTCGATAAATTCTTCCGTACCGGGAATCGGCTGTAATTTATCGTCGACTTTTGCGATCGTAACGCCCTCAAGTCTTTCCTTACCGTGCGTTTTTATAACGGTCGTGCTTAATTTCAAAGGAATATTGAAATCGTTTAAGCACTGAACGATATTACGTGTAAGTCCGCCTGAGAAAGGCATTAATTCGCAGACAAGCTTTACCTCCGCGCCCTCCAATGTCATACGTCTTGCCATTATAAGGCCGATATCGCCCGAACCGAGAATAACGACTTTTTTACCGGGCATATAACCGTCTATGTTGACAAATTTTTGCGCAGTACCTGCTGTCAGAACGCCCGCAGCTCTTGTGCCCGCTATTGTAAGCGCGCCTCTGGGCCTCTCACGGCATCCCATAGCGAGGATGACGGCTTTTGCCTGAATTTTCATAAGTCCGTCCTGCGAACTTACAGCCGTAACTACTTTATCGTCGGATATGCCGAGAACCATAGTATTGATTTTAACTTCAATATCGGTATCGGCGACCTGTTTTATGAATCTGTCTGCGTATTCGGGACCGGAAAGCTCTTCTCCGAAATAATGAAGTCCGAATCCCGTATGTATACACTGTTCAAGTATACCGCCGAGCGTATCTGCGCGTTCAAGTATAACGATACTTTCAACACCGCATTCTTTTGCCTTTAAAGCGGCTGCCATACCGGCGGGTCCGCCGCCGACAACTACAAGATCATAATTTATCATCACGTCAGCCTCACTTTGTTTTATTGAAAAGAATTCTTGATGTTCTGCCGAATTTTGTTATCTCGTCGACATCGCATCCAAGCTCTCTTGCAAGAATCTCTACTACTTTCGAACCGCAGAATCCGCCCTGGCATCTTCCCATACCGGCTCTCGTACGTCTCTTTACTCCGTCAACGTCCATAGCACCCACAGGACCTTTGATAGCGTCGACAATCTCGCCCTCGGTTATCGTTTCACAACGGCAGATTATATTTCCGTACTTAGGGTTTTCTTTTATGATTTCGGCTCTCTGTTCGTCTGTCATGTGTCTGAAACGAACGGGAGGCTTGCGCTTCAAATTGTAATGCTCTTTAAGAGTAACCCCCGGGAAGAGCTTTAAGATAATATCCTCAATATATTTTGCCGTAGCGGGTGCCGCGGAAAGTCCGGGTGATTCGATACCCGCTACATTAATAAGGCGGGGATTCGATTTAGATTGACCGATAACGAAATCCGTCGAAGCGTCATGTGCACGCAGACCCGCAAAAGATGTGATAGCGTATCTCGTCGAAACGCTCGGTATACTCTTCGTCGCAAGAGTACGGACTTCTTTAAGTCCCTCAAGTGATGTTGACGTATCGTCCTCGTCGGGAATGTCGGCGGCAGTAGGACCTATTATAAGATTGCCGTCAACCGTCGGCGCAACAAGTATGCCCTTACCCATATCGGACGGACATTGGAAAATTGTTTTTGAAACAAGATTTCCGACAGATTTATCAAGAAGATAATACTCGCCTTTTCTCGCGATAATGTTTATGGAATTATCTCCTGCTCTCTGTGCAACGTGTCCGGAATGTACGCCTGTTGCATTTATAATGTATTTAGCTTTGAATTTGCCGACCGTCGTAGTCATGATAACGCAGTCGTCTGTGGTTTCGGTTCCCGCAACACGGCAGTTTCTGAATAATTCAACGCCGTTTTCGCACGCAACTTCGGCGGCCGCAATCGTCAGCTCATAGGGACAAACGATTCCCGCGGTTTTTGCAAGAAGCGCACCTACCGCCTCATCGCTGATATTAGGCTCCATGATCTGAAGCTCGGTTTTATCTATTATCTCCATACCGGGAACTTTGTTTGCAATTCCTCTGTAATAAAGCTCCCAAACGGTTTTCATTTCTTTGTCCGAAAAAGCAACGACAAGCGAACCGTTGTTTTTATACGGAACGCTTAAATCCTTACATGTCTGGGGCATTAAAGCACATCCGTCGACGTTAAGTTTAGCTTTAAGCGAACCGGGCACAGCGTCGAAACCCGCGTGGACAATACCGCTGTTAGCTTTTGACGCGCCCATGGCAACATCGTTTGCTTTTTCAAAAAGAGCTATTTTTAAGTTGTACTTGGAAAGCTCTCTTGCGATCATTGCGCCGCTTACGCCCGCGCCGATGACTGCAACATCATAGATCATCGAATATTCCTCCCGTGATAAAATGAGTCCGAATCCGTTAAATAAAATAAATTTAATTATCGGCATTAATAACGAAATCGTTTTTCTTTCTCATACTAATAAATTATATCAAAGGTTTTTGTATAAGTCAACAAAAAAGATTGTTTACTTTTTCACAATCAATATGCATATTGACAATAATTTAACGATCCGATTTTATTAACCAAAGAACGTAAAAAACGGACGAATCATAAGACTCGTCCGTAAAAATTATTCGGTTTAATTATTTAACCATGCTCTCGATTTCGGCAGCAAAATCTTCCTGCTTTTTCTCAATGCCCTCGCCTCTCTCGTAACGAACGAAACCGGTGAGTTTAACAGCCGAGCCCAAAGCTTTTGCAACGCTCTCGACATACTTGCCTACACTGCCCTCAAAGATATCCGAACGAACGAACTCCTGGTCAACAAGACAGTTCTCTTTGTAATACTTGCCGATTTTACCCTCAACGATCTTCTGAAGAACAGCTTCGGGCTTAGAAGCCATTTTGGGATCCTCTTTCATCTGAGCTACAAGGATAGCCTTTTCTTTATCAAGCACTTCTGCGGGAACGCTTGCCTCATCAAGATAAGACGGATTCATAGCTGCTATCTGCATAGCAACGTTTTTGCCCATAGCGTCAAACTCGGGTTTAGCGGCTGTCGCATCATCAACATCAAATGATACCATAACGCCTACGGTACCGCCTGCATGAATGTAGGTAGCAACATGACCATCAACGCGTGTAAATCTTCTGACCTTCATATTCTCACGAAGAGCAAGGAATACTTCCTGAACAGCCTCTTCTACGGTGCCGTTACCGTCAACGACATCGGTTTTAAGAAGGGCGTCAACATCGGCGGGAGCCGAAACACATGCGGTTTTTGCTACTTTATTTGCAAGAGCAACGAACGGCTCGCCCTTTGCAACGAAATCGGTTTCACAGTTAATCTCAACAAGAGCACCCGCCTTATCGTCGCTGTACGCGGCGACAACGCCCTCTGCAGCAACTCTGCCCGACTTTTTAGCCTGTGAAGCAAGACCTTTCTCTCTGAGAATATCTACTGCCTTATCCATATCTCCGTCTGCTTCGACAAGAGCCTTTTTGCAATCCATCATTCCTACGCCGGTCTTCTCACGAAGAGCCTGAACGTCTTTAGCTGTAAATGCCATAATTTTATTCCTCCTGTTATCATTTAAAATCAGCCCGCACTGAAAGGCACGGGCTAATTATCGTTTATTATTCTGCCTGAGCTTCCTCAGCCTCTGCCGATTCAGCTTCGGGAGCCGACTGTTCGCCCTGTCTGCCCTCGATAACCGCGTCAGCCATCGCACCTGCAATAAGCTTAACAGCGCGGATAGCGTCGTCGTTTCCGGGGATTACATAATCAATTTCATCGGGATCGCAGTTTGTATCTACGATAGCAACGATGGGGATTCCGAGCTTATGAGCCTCTGCAACGGCGATTCTCTCTTTTCTGGGGTCTACGATGAACATAGCCGCGGGCATTTTCTTCATCTCGGTGATACCGCCGAGGAATTTCTCGAGCTTTTCTATCTGAAGCTTGAGCTTAGCAACTTCCTTTTTGGGAAGAAGATCGAAAGTTCCGTCGGCTTCCATAGCCTTGAGCTGTGCAAGTCTCTTAATTCTTAATTTAATGGTGTTGAAGTTTGTGAGCATACCGCCGAGCCAACGAGCGTTGACGAAAGGCATACCGCAGCGTTCAGCCTCTTCCTTAACGGAATCCATAGCCTGTTTCTTGGTTCCGACGAAAAGAATCTCGCCGCCGTTTGCGGAAAGCTCGCGGACGAACATATAAGCGTCCTCTAACTTCTTAACCGTCTTCTGAAGGTCGATAATGTAAATTCCGTTACGCTCCGTGAAAATGTAGGGAGCCATTTTGGGGTTCCATCTTCTGGTCTGATGACCGAAATGAACGCCTGCTTCGAGAAGCTGTTTCATTGATACTACTGACATGATTTTTCCTCCTTTTGTTTAACCGCCGCAGACGTCTCTTTGCATAACGGCGCACTGTGCGCAGGGGTTATACAATCAATCTGCGTGAGATTTACCGTAGTATAATACCACATGAATTATAAAAATGCAATAGAATTTTGAAAATTTTATCCTTTTTTCGGTTTAACGCCGTAAAAATGAATTATATTCATATCCTCTTCCATATCGAGTCCGTGCGCTCCGCTGTCTCCGTCTATCTCATGACAGCCGTGGTCGGGAGCAAACGCGTAGAAAACATCGTGATTTTTCCATTCTCTGTTAATTTTGTCAACAAAGTCCGAATACGTTTTTATATTTTCCTTTAAAACGTCTATCGCTTCCGGCGCCTCGGGACCTGTGTGGTGCATTGTGCTGTCGTAGTTTCCGTTATATACGACAATCAGATCATATTTATCCTCTTTAATAAGCTCGTCTGCCTTACGGTTGACTTCCTCTTCCGTTTCATAAATATAGTAATCCATGTTTCTCTCAAGGAATATTTTAGAAATGCTGTCGCCCTCTGTGGAAACGATTGCGCACTTTTTACCGTTCTTTATCAATTCGTCAAAAACGGTATTCTGTTTAAGCACGGGCTTTTTGTACGCCTTAATTCCGTGAACCTCCGGCATAACGCCTGTATACATCGAAGCAAAGCAAACGGGTGTAACGCTCGGCATAACCGAAAGCATGGGAACGGCAACATCGGAGCAAAGAAGAGTGCGGCTAAACAGCGTCGTGTATTTTTGAAAAAGCCACAGTGCGACGGCGTCGGGGTTGAACATAAAGATTCTGTCGACTCCCCTGCCGTTTGTCTTTTTATTAATTAAAGAAATCAGAATATCGTTGGACTTATCCATATCCGAATTGTTAAATCCGAATGATTCGAGAATGGTTTGTGCAACGCTTGTTATTCTGATACTGTCGTATAATCCGTCCATATTTATCCTTTAAAAATTAATCTTTATCAAGATATGTTCCGGATACGTAACCGATATCTTCGCCGTTGACGGTGATGTGCGCCCAGTTTCCGTTCCACTCGACAACGGTTACTTTATCGCCTATTTTTAATTCCTTTACAACATCATAAGACGTGCCGGGGCCTTTTCTTACATTAAGTGAATCTCCGACGGAATCGCTTACGGAGTATCTGCCCGTCGACGTATATTTGTATGTAGTTGTTTCGGGAGCCTTTGTCGTAGTTTCGGCGGGCTTTTTGGTTGTAGTCTCACTGCGTTTTGTAGTCTCTGCGCTCTTTGTCGTGTTATTTGTTTCAGACTGGGGTTTGTAATCGGGAGCATATTCGACGTCCGTCATTTTAAGCCAGCCGAAATACTGTGTGCCGTCCGCAGCAAATCCGAGCGTGTAGCCGTCCTCATAAAGGAACGCTTTAATTTCGACATAAGTATCCGACGCTGCGATATGGAACGCGCTTTCGGAATAAATCTTATTGCTCGTAAACATTCCGGCTCCGCCTTTTTTTGTTACCTTATAGTAGCCCGTTTTGTAGTCCTGCGCCTTGGTTGTCGTTTCCGGTGTAACTGTCGGCTCGTCGGCTTTGACTGTTGCTCCGGTATCCTCGGTTGTAATCTCTTTGCCCGACGATACTTTTGCAATGAGGGAATCAAGATATCCGCCTTTAAAAAGGAAGAAAACGCCTGCGGCGAGTACGAGAATCGCAACGGCAATTATAATAACAGCCTTTATACCTGATTTTGATTTTGACGAAGAATCTGAATCAGAGTATTTATCGTCGAAATATTCGTCGGTATTTGCAGGCTTCGGCGCAGGTTTAGGCGAAGTTTTTGGCGTTTTTTTTGCGCTCTGTTTCGGTTTTTGATATGAAGCCTCATGTTCGAAAACAGCGTCTGCATCATGACGCATACCCTCGCTTGAAGAAGATACGCTTCGTCCGCAGAACGGACATATTTTTGCCGAATCCTTTATCTGTGAATTGCAATATTTGCACTGCATTTTTATATCACTCCGTAAAAATTATTTTTTATTTTTAACGTTCAGACCGTTTAGTTTATCTCTCATACGGTCTACTCGTTTGTTTTTTTCTTCTTCGTCCGGTAAATATTTTTCACCGTCAAATTTAAGTATATCACTTTCGCAAACGTTTGGCAATGATGAAATAGAGACATATTTTCTTTTTTTGTCTGCGTATGATATCAAAACCGCGGTATTACCCTCTATTCTGTCAACAAAAAACAGCTCGTCCATCTTATTTTCCTTTCTCGGTTTCCATTCTGTACTGCTTGCCGTTCGTTCTCATAATTACCGTACCGTCATAATCCGTTCTGTACACGGCAACGCCGTTATCCTCGAGAGTTTTCAGTGTTGAGGGTGACGGATGAGAGTATCTGTTATTTTCACCGACTGAAATAACTGCGTTTTCCGGCGATATCATTCTTATAAAATCCGGAGACGATGATGTCGAACTGCCGTGATGCGGAACCTTTAAAACATTGCATTTAAGCGACGGATAAGAATTCATTATCCGACTCTCAATCTTCTTTTCCGCGTCGCCTGTCATTAATACCGAAACATCGGAATACGTAACGAGAGTAACAACCGAGTCGTTATTAAGATCCTTGCCGGTCGATTCGGGAGAGATGATATCAAACCTCATATCACCGTAAGTATACGAATCTCCTGCATAAGCGTAATAAACGTCCGCTCCGCTTTCCGAGACGGCTCCGATAAAATCTTCATAAAAAGAGGATGTGATATACTGCGCGTCTATATCGGGAATAATAACGTTATTGCACCCGATATTCTCAACTATCTTCGCCATACCTCCCGCATGGTCGGAGTGAGGATGCGTAACAATTATACAATCGAATTTTTCGACTCCGACGTTACGGCAGTATTCTTCAACTTTATCTGCATACTCGCTTTCTCCCGAATCGATAAGTACATAATGACCGTCGTTGACAAAAAGCGTCGAGTCGCCCTGTCCGACGTCGATAAAATGAACCGACATTGTAAAATCGGAATCGGCGGGCAGATACGCCGTGCTTTTATCACCTGATGTTTTGGGATATATCCACCCTGCAATTACCGCTAGAATTACTATAACCATATAGACCGCAGGATGTATTTTCTTATTATTTTTTCTTTTTGCCATAGCCGTTTTTCTTTACATTCGTTTTCTGTTTACCGCAGTAAGAGTTTACCTTATTTGAATTATTAAAACCGTTTCGATTCGTATTCTTAGCCGACGGACGAATAAGACAATCCGGGGTAAAACCGATAAGGTCGGTTCTGTGCGCTTTCACAAGAGCCTGCTCGACAAGATCGTGGTTTTCCGGTGCAAAGTAGCGAAGCAAAGCTCTCTGCATCGCTTTGTCCTTTGATGATTTTGCAACGTAAACCTCTTTCATAGTATAAGGATCAAGACCGGTATAAAACATAGCCGTCGATATGGTTCCCGGAGTCGGATAAAAGTCCTGCACCTGCTCGGGATGAAGCCCCTGCTGTTTTATAAATAATGCGAGCTCTATCGCGTCGTTAAGGGTTGAACCCGGATGCGACGACATTAAATACGGAACAAGATACTGTTCTTTGCCTGCGGATTTGCTTAACTCAAAATATCTTCTCGCAAATTTAAGATAAGTTTCTATATGCGGTTTGCCCATTTTATCGAGTACGGCGGCGGAACAATGCTCGGGCGCTACCTTAAGCTGACCGCTTACATGGTAACGCACGAGTTCTCTGAAAAACTCCTCGCTTTCGTCCTCTAACATATAGTCAAAGCGAATTCCGGAACGAATAAAAACTTTTTTAATTCCGGGAAGCTCTCTTACCGTTCGCAGAATATCGATATATTCCCTGTGATCTGCAACAAGCTGACTGCACGGCACGGGGGCAAGACATTTTTTACCCTTGCACAGTCCTCGCTGATCCTGATGATTGCACGACGGATGTCTGAAGTTTGCAGACGGACCGCCGATATCGTGTATATAACCCTTAAAGTCGGGCAAAGTTGTCAGCAGTTTTGCTTCTTTTATGATAGATTCCTTGCTTCTCGACGTTACGTAACGTCCCTGATGAAACGCAAGCGAGCAGAAATTGCACGCGCCGAAGCAGCCCCTGTTATGAGTTATCGAAAAACGAACCTCTTTTATCGCGGGGACTCCGCCCATCGGTTCATACATAGGATGATATGTACGCATGTAAGGAAGCTCATAAACCTCGTCAAGCTCTTGTGTTGTCAGAGGGGGCATAGGTTCATTCTGAACAAGCATCATTTTTCCGTGCTTTTGTTTAAGCATTTTACCTCTGACATGATCCTGTTCATCTTGTTCAAGCCGTACCGAGACTGCGTATTCTCTTTTGCTGTTTATAACATTATCAAGTGACGGACATTCGACGCCTCCGTACGGCGTCTGTCTTACGTCTGTAAGATAGCATGTACCGCGTATATCCGTAAGCGAATGAACATCCTCGCCGTTTCGAAGTCTGTCTGCAATTTCGATAATCTGATTTTCGCCCATGCCGTATATGAGCAAATCAGCGCCGGACGAAACGAGAATCGACGGCTTGATACAGTCGTCCCAGTAATCGTAGTGAGCGAATCGCCGTAACGAAGCTTCGAGTCCTCCTATTATAATAGGTATATCGTTTCCGTAAATTTCCTTTATCTTATGACAGTAGACATCTACCGCGCGGTCGGGCCGTTTTCCCGTTTTACCGCCGGGAGAATATGTATCAACGTTTCTCGGGCGTTTTGCAACCGAATAATGCGCGACCATGGAATCTATGTTACCGCTCGAAACGAGAAAACCGAGTCTCGGCGTTCCGAACTGCGTAAAATCATCATTTTTGCGCCAATCGGGCTGAGCAAGAAAAGCGACGGTAAATCCCGCATGCTCGAGAACTCTCGTAATAATAGCCGCTCCGAAGCTCGGATGATCGACATAAGCGTCGCCGTTTACATATACGAAATCAACGCTGTCCCATCCTCTTTTTAACATGTCATCTTTATTAACCGGAAGAAAATCATTCATCCTTTTGTTCTCCGTTTTCGCCGTCGGATTCTGCGGTTCCGTTCATAGCGTTCATTTCATACCATTGAGCCTTTGACATAAGAACTTTTCTCGGTTTGCTTCCCGCGGAGGGACCGACAACGCCTCTATTTTCAAGCTCGTCCATAATTCTGCCCGCCTTTGAAAAACCTAATGAAAGGTTACGCTGAAATGCGGAAATGGAGGCTTTTTCGGGATTTTCAATGACAAGTAAAGCCGCTTTGTTTATAATCTGCATATCCGCGTCGGACACACTTCCGCCTTCCGCGGATGAAGAATCTTTTGAGCCTTTTTTAGCGGTCGACAGCGCGTTCTTATCTATTTCCTGCTGAACCGCGTCGTCGTAAACAGTCGTCTCCTGGCTCTTTACGAATTCGACGACTCTTTCTATCTCGGAATCGGAAAGAAAACAGCCCTGAACTCGTTTCGGCTTCGACATTCCTACGGGGTAATAAAGCATATCGCCGAGTCCGAGAAGCTTTTCCGCACCCGAAGCGTCGATAATCGTTCTTGAATCTATCTGCGAAGAAACGGAAAGTGCAATACGGCTCGGTATGTTAGCTTTGATAAGACCCGTGATAACGTCGACGGATGGTCTCTGTGTTGCAACGACAAGGTGCATGCCCGCGGCTCGCGCCATCTGGGCAAGACGCGTTATAGAGTCCTCAACCTCGGACGGAGCAACGGACATAAGATCCGACAGCTCGTCTATAACGATAACTACCTGGGGCATTTTTTCAAGGTCGTCGCACTCGTCGCACAGACTGTTGTACGCGCCGATATCTCTGACTCCGTTTTCCTGGAGCGTTTTATATCTGTTAAGCATTTCGGTAACAGCCCATGCAAGCGCGCCGGCGGCTTTTCTTGCATCGGAAACAACGGGAACAAGCAGGTGCGGAATGCCGTTATATACGGAGAATTCAACCTGCTTCGGGTCTATCAGCAGAATTTTAACTTCCGACGGCTTAGCATTATAAAGAATACTTACGATCATTGCGTTAAGGCATACCGATTTACCCGAACCGGTAGTACCGGCTATCAGCAGGTGCGGCATTTTCGCTATATCACAGCATACGACGTTGCCTGCAATATCCTTGCCAAGAGCGACATTCAGCTTGCTTTTTGCATTTTCGTATATGTCGCTTGAAACAATTTCTCTCATTGTAACGGTGGTTCTTCCCCTGTTCGGAACCTCTATGCCTATTGCCGATTTATTAGGTATGGGAGCCTCAATTCTGACACCCGCGGGGGCGGCGAGATGAAGAGCCAAATCATCTGCAAGTCCAGTAAATTTACTTATTTTAACGCCGGGAGCAGGTGCAACTTCATAACGCGTAACAGACGGACCGGGAACTATTTCCGTAACCGTTGCTGAAACGTTGAAGCTTTTAAGCGCGCCGATAAGTTTTTCTGCAGTAGCTTTTAAATCGGCCTGGCTTGCGGCTCTTGTATTCTTTTGAGGTTTATTAAGTATTTCAACGCTCGGCAGTATATAATTGTCGTCGCTCTTTTCCCGGCTTAAATCGTCAATCTCTTCGCTGATTTCATTTTTAACCGATTCAACTTCCGAAGCGGATATTTTTTCTTTAATATCATCTTTAGGTTCGGTTTGAGGATCGGGAGGCGTGAAAATAACAGGTGCCGAAACCGGTGCTTTTTCTTCCCCGAATTCGATATTCTCGATTTTTTCTTCCTTTGCGGGAATTGAAAAAATATCTTTAATTTCGTCCGATTCCGTAACGGGCATTGATGCGTTTTCGTCAAAATCTTTGATTTTATAATTTTTTTCTTTTTCTTTTTTTCTCTGCGATTCTTTTTCGTCGTCGTCAAGCGCGGACTCGTCGTAGACCGTAAATATTTTTTTTCTTCTTACGTGAGGTTCAGCTTCGTCCGAAATCTCGCTTTCCGCATTTTTCGCATATTTCTGCTGGGTTATTTCGCCGACTTTTTTTACGGGTGTTACAATCATTTTAAACAGTCTTATAAGTGTAAACCCTGTGAAAAACATGAACGAAACGAAAATCAGAAGTCCGAGAATTACATAAGCGGGGGCTTTTTTTCTGCCGATGAGCAAAAGCAATTCTCCGAAAAACGCGCCGAAAATACCGCATCCCGTACTTCCCTCGTCAAAATAGAGCATAAATTCGTTTTTCAAATCCTCGGAAAAATCTATCGTTTCCGCATGTCTGAATATGTAGACAAACGAGCTTATAAAAGTGAGCAGAAGCAGACCTTCGAATATCTTGACAACGATATTGTTTTCGAGTTTGTCCATTGTCATAATGACGGCTATATATATGAGCATCACCGGTATAACGAATGTGTTATATCCGAAGAAGCCGAACGTTACCCCGCGCAGAGCATTCCATAATGTACCTTCTGCGCCGTTTATTATTCCGACAAAAAACAGCAGAAAAGCAAGCGCGAATATAATTATCGCCGCTATCTGATTCTTACCCTGCATGAAAGCCGTTTTTTCGACAGCACTCTGCGCCGTCTTTTTTGCCGAGGACGGGGACTTGCTTTTTGATGAAGAGTTCCCCGATGTTTTTTTTGATGAAGAGGAGGACGACTTTCCCGCAGTTTTTTTTGCGGATTGTTTTTTTGCTGTATTGTTTTTTGTTTTCGTATCAGATGCCATGATTGCCTCCGTTGTTTTTCTTTATAAATGAGTATAAGCAGTTGAGCGCGGATGAAAGAGAGCCGATTTCATCTATAAGCCCCTCGTTCACCGCGTCCTCGCCGTTGAGTACCGTTCCGACGTCGGTTACAAGCTCGCGGGTTGAAAGCATCAGTTCCCTGAATCTCTCGGGCGTAATATTCGAATTCTCACAGACAAAACGTACAATTCGCTCCTGCATATTTTGAAAATAATTAAGAGTCTGCGGAACGCCGAGAACAAGACCGTTCATTCTGACAGGATGAACTGTCATTGTTGCGCTCTTAGCTATAAACGATCTGTCTGCCGCGACGGCAAGAGGGACGCCGATAGAGTGTCCGCCTCCGAGAACAAGCGAAACGACAGGCTTTGTTATACCTGCTATCAGCTCCGCAAGAGCAAGTCCCGCTTCAATATCTCCGCCGACCGTATTCAATATAACGATAAGTCCGTCAATTTCCTTGCTTTCCTCTATCGCGACAAGCTGAGGAATAACATGCTCGTATTTCGTCGATTTTGTACCGGACGGAAGCATATAATGCCCCTCAATCTGTCCGATCACTGTCATACAATGAATAAAATGTCCGTTTTCACCGACCGTTACGCTTCCGTAATCCTTAATTTCGTCATTGTTTTCCGTTTGTGAAACGTCGTTTTCATTTATTTCGGGTAAGTCGGGATTATCCGTGGAGAACGGCGACGGAAGAGTAAAACCGTAAAGATTTTGAGAAAATAACATTATACCACTCCTTTAAAGTAGTATAACCTTTTTTCATTTCTTTATCTTTATATTATATCATTATTTTTTTCATGTATCAATAGATAATTTACAGTGTCCGAAAGATTGAAAATGAATAGTATGATAACGTAAGTTATGACTGCATCAATTTAATTCTAAGGAGATATATAAATGGATAAAAATATAAAATCCTGCGGAGTATCGAACGTAAAATCCGCGCTTCCCGCTTCACCGCAGAATGCGATGGCATACGTGCCGTTTCAGCTCGATTCGAGAGAATTTTCTGTTGAAGAAGCGTTAAAAAACGGAACACTGTTTCCTGTTTTAAATAAACCTTTTACGGGAGGCGGTAAAAATGGATAACAGACTTTCTCTGTTGAGAAAATATTCCGCCGAACAGTTTGCCGCATGGGAAACCCATCTTTACCTCGACACCCATCCGTATGATCTTAATGCAAGAACGATGTTCGAACAGCATAACGCTCATGCGAACGAACTGAAAAAAGAATACGAATCAAAATACGGTCCGTTAAAATCAAACAATTCGGACGCGTGCGAGTGGCTTTCATCACCCTGGCCCTGGGAAAGGAGCAATGATAAATAATGTGGAACTATGAGAAAAAACTTCAATATCCGGTAAATATAAAAAATCCAGACCCCAAAGCCGCACAGATAATAATTTCGCAGTACGGCGGTCCGGACGGTGAGTTGGGAGCGTCATTAAGGTATTTGTCGCAGAGATATTCTATGCCTTACCCCGAATTAAAGGGACTGCTTACGGATATAGGTAGAGAAGCCTCTGAAATGTTCCATTCAGAGGCTACGGCTTTTTTTGATGCTTTTGCAACCGTATAGCTCCACTTCATAGGAAGTAAATTCAGATATACATCTATGTTGTCCTTATCTTGAACTACCATCTTGTCTAAAATGTGCTTATAGAACTCATCTTCGTACTCCACGCCGCTGACAATCTCTTTGATTGCGTCCTCAATCTCTTTTAAGAGCTGCTGTTGCTGTTCTATCATTTCCCGTTGTTTATCCACGCTTTCGATGATAGATTGAAGCTCCTCGATTTCTGCATCGCAGCTTGCACGGGTGGCGGTAAATTCGTCCTTGTTAATCAGATTGGACATATACAGGTCAATCAGATTAGCTCGTTTGCCCTCAATCTTTTTTATCTGCTCTTGCAGCTTTAGGACATCCGTACCTGTCGTATCCATAGCAATGATGGACTGAATAACGGCAGTTAGGTTATTTATGATTTTATCCCTGTTGTATTTAAGGCTCTTGGTTACGAGATACATAATGTGGGTCGCATCCTCATTGCGGATAGACAAGCCCGTACAGCCGACTTGGTTTCCTGCCTTGTCGATATGGGGGCTTCCGTTTTTTGCGGCTTCATTGCAGCGCCACGCCTTGTATCGGCTGCCGTCCTTTCTGGTTTTATACCTTGCCACATAGCTTGAACCGCAGCAGCCGCATTTGATTTTGCCAGAGAACGGATAGCGGTTAGAGTGCTTCGCCTTACCCTCCTGCGAAAGCGACTTTGCATCTAAAATTCGGTTTGCTTCATCGAACAGTTCACGGGAGATAATCGGCTCGTGATGGTCTTTAATGATAACAAATTCCTCTTGACCACGGTTGTATTTCTTTTCGTGAGATAGGAAGTCTGGCGTATAGGTCTTTTTCTGAACCAAGTCGCCGCAGTATTTTTCGTTGCGAATCACTCGCAGAATGACCGTGTTGCTCCATTCCTTGACCCGCATAGGGCTGATACCTTCCTCACGAAGCTCACGGGCGATGACGTGCGTTCCTTTGCCCTCATTGACAAACTTATGGAAGATAAGGCGTACAACCTTTGCACCTCCCTCGTTGATAGTCATTTTGCCGCCCTCGACATCGTAGCCCAACATACTTCTGCCGAACACAACGCCTTGTTCCATCTGGCGTTTTTGACCCCACTTCACACGCTCGGAAGTCTTGCGGCTTTCTTCCTGTGCAATAGAGGACATAATCGCCAGACGAAGCTCTGCATCGCCGTCTAAGGTGTTGATATTGTCATTCATAAATATAACACCGACGCCGTGCTTTTTCAATTCACGGGTGTAATATATACTATCAAGGGTGTTTCTCGCAAAACGGGAAATCTCCTTGGTGATAATCAAATCAAAGTCGCCGTTCTTGGCGCACGCTATCATACGGTTAAACTCTTTGCGCTTCTTTGTGTTCGTGCCAGAAATGCCCTCATCGGCAAAAATCTCATAAAGCTCCCAATCTGGATTGCGCTCAATATACTGTCTGAAATACCGCTGCTGGCTTTCAAACGAATTGGCTTGGTCTTCATTGTCCGTTGAAACACGGCAGTAGGCAGCTACCTTTCTTTTCGTTTCAACCATCTTCAGCTCTTGGTTTAGGCGTTCATATCTATTTATCATAGCGAAGCTCCTTTCTCAGTAAACTTTGTTACTGTATTTAATTATAGAAAAAAGAGTGTGCGGTGTCGAATGTGCAAATTTGTTTTTTCACTCGGCTATGTAAAAACGCCAAGCGTTATGCTCGGCGTCTGCTTTTTTGCTCCCTGCTATATTGCTTTTCAAGCTCGACCAAACAGCGTTCCCGTTGAGAATGTGTCAGCAGCTTTCTTTTCTCCAAAGAAAGGAGTATCGACTTTTGGATATTCATAAGGAACGCAGCGTGTTCCTGCTCGTTTAATTCTGGAACAGGGTCGCCAACATAAACAAATTCTCTATGCAACAGCCGCAACACCTCCCTCGTTTCTAATGTATATGAGCTACCGCTTGTACCGTATAACGAGAGAGCTAATCCTTTTTTGCAAGCCCGATGCTGATGGCAAGGGCTTTGTCTGCGCAATGAATAAAACGCCTGTCAAGAGTTCCTAAGTACTCTCGCAGGCGTTGTTTGTCTATGGTGCGGATTTGTTCAAACAATATGATTGAGTTCTTATCCAGACCGTCGAAGTCTTTAATTAAGGTGTGTGTAGGTAGTTTTGCTTTTGTGTGTATCCGACTTGTGATAGGGGCGATAATGACCGTAGGGCTATGCTTGTTGCCTATATCGTTGGAAATGATAAGTACAGGTCTTGTTCCGCCTTGCTCCGAGCCGATAACGGGATTTAAGTTTGCGTAGTAAATATCTCCACGCTTGAATTTTCTTTCCATTATGTTTGACCTCCCAATTTTATTTAGGCAGGTATGTTCTGCCTATGTAGGCAGCCAAACACAAGGAAGTATTTAAGGTCGGGAGAGCATAAACAATATCTCTGTTCTTTTGACCGCCTTGCGTCTGGCTGCTATGAGAAAGCATTTCAATTTGTCCTCGACACCCCGAAATGCTATTGGGAAGTCGCCAAACGGTCAGCAGCGAACTGACGCCACGGGAGTTTCACCCCAACTGTCGTTCTGACAGAGCCGCCCTCATTGCCTGCGACGGTTTTATCACGCTCGGACTGTGACTGGACGGGAGTATCATTGTCCTCTTTGTGGGTTATGGCGAAATCGGGAGCTGCCCGATATTTTGAGTAGGTAGTTGTCGCTCTCTGCTTTACGGCAGGTTATGGCGTACCTCTCGACACGCTTATGCTTATCACAATCACAAAGAGAAGGTATTTGGCGAATGGGTATTCGGTTTTCAAAGAGCAATCCCGTTTTCGCCACACAAAGGAAAACAGGGCGAGAGGTTTTGTCCTCTCACCCTGTAGCCCGTGGGAACGCTCAATTTTCCCCTCTACTCAAAAATTTTTTGGATTTTTTCTTTGAGCCTGTCCAATCGCCTGTAAACGGCTTTCTCCGTGATACGCAGATACGATGCAATTTCACGGGTAGAATATCCCTGTACTTTCATAAAAGCGATATGCAGAGTAAGCCTATCCACCTTAATCAGCACTTGATAGAGCTGCTGATTTTCGATGTTATCCAGAAAGTCCTCAACCGTGTTTATTTCGGGCTGTGTCATATCCGCTGCGACTTCTTCAAGGTATGTACCTGTTTCTTGCATACGCTGATAGTAACGCCTGTCGGAATTGAAAATCGCCCAATCGTGAACACGGAGCTTTTCTATGTCTTTCTCGCTGACACCCAAACTCCGCAACTGTTTTTCTTCGGCTTCTTTCCATAGCCGCCATTTCTTTTCTTCTCTGGCTTTGTTGTACGCCATACTGTTTCCTCCAATCTGAATTTTTTGAAAACTCAGACTGGCGGGCGGACTGCGACAACCAACGCCAGATGCGGGCTTGTCCTGTATCAAAGAGAAGCAGGACAAGCAAAAAGCCGCAAAGGTACAAAGACCTCTGCGGCAATAAGCATAACTATACCTACGGCATAGAAATGAAATCTCTATTTGAAAACCATAAAAGTGCCACGAACAGGCGAGGATTTTTTTAACAGCTTATCCTCGTTCATGCGTGACACTCTATATGTATCCGCTGCTTCTGATGAGCAGCGTTGCGGTCATATTAGACCAACACATAAAAAATCCCTCCAAACCTTAAACGGGCTTAGAGGGCTGAGCTATTTTTGTTTGGGCGTGACAGAGCAGCCCACCAAAGCACCGTTTTTTTTATTTGGTGGGCTGTGCTGCCAAATTTATTGATGAAAAAAGAGCCGACGAGCTGTGAGGTATCTCACAGGTTCATCGGCTCTGCGTCTTAGCGTCTGGCACTTCTGCTGTTGTGATATTCAGTTGCTTTGCATTTATCAAGGTCTGCTTATGGCACTTGGGACAGAACAGGGGAAAATTCTTTAGCTCTGTATCCTCCCGTATCTGTACTCTTGTTTTGTTGCCGCAGACGGGGCATAGTATAAATTTTTCTTTTTGCATTAGGCATATTTCCTCCGAGTCACAAACGCAAGATTGCCTTAGCTATTGTTGCCAAGGAAAGCTGCAAGTCCCTTTTGCACTTCTGCTGGGTCTTTGACACTATATGTGAAAGAAATCGTTGCGCTTGTTTCAATCCAAATCTTAGAATAATCGGAAGTGAAACTGATTATGGAGTCCATAGAATTGTCTGCTCGGTAAAATGTAATCTTGTTATTTTCCTCGCTGTCAATCCAAGAGCCTCTCTTAACTTCTTTCGTGTTGATCTCAATACCTTCAACAAAGGTCAACAGTTCATTGAAATATGCGCTGTCTGTAATGGTTTTGTTCCCGTCGGCAGTTTTAATTTCGGCGTGCGTTGCAGACGGAGTTGCAATTGCGTTGATTTCAGTAATAGTTTGCTTTGCCGTCGCATACTGCGGACGGTTAGGAATAAGGCATATTGCAATGACCACAATTAAAATTACCGCCCCTAAACCTGCAAATCCAATTATTTTTTTCGTGTTTGATTTCATAACATTCTTTATCCTTTCTTTGGGATTTCCCTCGGCAAACGCCATCGGTATGCCAAGTGTGCTTTTTTCAATAGAAAGCTCTAAAAGCGACCGGCTGTATTCTTTGCGAATATCCTCCTTTGAATTTCTGATTACGCTTTCATCGCAGGACATTTCCATATCGGTAACGAACAGCTTGAACGCAAGCCACACAAGAGGGTTAAACCAATGCAGGATAAGAACAACATATCCTAATATCTTCGCAAGGTTATCACGCCGAGCGAGATGCGTCTGTTCGTGGGCAATTACATATTCCTGTGCGTCAGCCAAATTGCTCGGCAAGTATATTTTTGGATTTCGCAATCCAAGCGCAAAGGGCGTGCCGACTACTTGCGAAATATAAATATTATCCCGAAGAAGGACGGCACTCTGTAATTTCTTTTTGAGTTTGGAATATGAGCGTATGCTATACAGGCAAAACGCACAAACGCCGATGAACCATATAATCTTCCCCCAAAAGGTAAATATCTGATATACATTTGCGGTAGAATCGAAAACCTCAGTTGCTACAACAGGGTTGATTACGCTGTCTATTGCTTTTATACCCGTTTCCACATAAGGGGTTTCAATATAAAGCATATCCGTAGAAAGCGGCGTGGTGTTGAACGGCAATATGCTCAAAACGCTTTCAAAGGAAACGGGTACAAGCAGACGGAAAAAGGCAACAAACCATAATGCGTAGGAGAAAACCTTTGGAGCTTTTTTCAGCAGCAACCGTGCCAACATAATAATTAAGATAGCAAAGCTGCCCGTAATACTCATATTTACAATATCGAGAAATACTTTGTCGCTCATAGTCATTCCTCTGCATTTTGGTCGATGATTTTCTGTATCTCAGCGATTTCCTGCTTTGAGAGCTTTTTGCGGCGGGTAAACGCCACTAAGAATTGTGGCAGAGAACCGTTGAATGTTTCTTCCACGAAGCCCTCACTTTGCTTCGTAAACCACTCCTGCTTTGAAAGGACAGAAACGACATTGCCCGAATTGTTTTGAAAAATGCCCTTATCACAAAGACGCTTCAGCATCGTATATGTGGTGGATTTCTTCCAAGAGAATTTCTGCTCACAAAGCTGAACCAAGCCTCCAGAGGAAATAGGCTCATTCTCCCAAATTAAGTTGGCAAACTCCAGTTCCATATCTCCAAGTTTGTAATTTTTCATTATAATCCTCCTTGCGGGTCTACAAGCATTAGACCTTTGCTTATAGTCTAACACTTGTAGACCCGTTTTGTCAAGAGGAAAACAAAAAGTTCACAAACTCGTTGCCGCCACTACTCTGACAGTATTTAACTGCTTTGGGTTTACTAAGGTCTGCTCACAGCAAAATCACAAATGTTAGGCTGATTGAAAGTGATTACTCGCTCTGGTTGTCCACTGTGTAAACCACACAAGCAATCCCGACAATCAGCGAAAAGAGAATTGCACCGCCGAAAGCACTTTCTAATGCTGAGCCGAGAAAAAAGCCGACCACACCTGCAAGTACCATTGCAATCAGCGATACGATTGTCCTAAATTTCTTCATAAATATGTCCTCCTAAAATTTCATTTTGATTTCTTCTCAAAGGCATTAGTAATGGCAATGACAGCAGGAAATATCACTCCTGCAACGACCCAAATTATCCAACTCTGCCCCCAATTATTTGATGACAGACTGTACCCCAAATAAACTGCCGTTGCAATTACCCAATACGCCGTATAGATAGCTGCTGAAAAGGATGGTCTTTCCTTGTTCTCTTTAGAATATTCGCCCTCCTGCAACAGCTTTTCATAGCTTGCCCATATAATACCCGTCTTGATAAAGCAAATCACGCCTACTCCCGCAATGAGAAATGAAAGTGAAAGCATAATCGTTAGAAACAGGTCGCTATCGGCGTTAATTATCGCTCCGATAAAAAGAGGAATTAGGGCAGCAATACACAGACAAGTTCCTGCAATGTTATTCTTTGTGTGCAAATCCTTGTATTGCGTTTTGCGCTCTTTTACCATTCCACTCACGCCATACTCGGTTTCAAACTTTTCTTTCTCCAAATAGGCAAATGGGGCGGTTTTGCTGCCGCTTGATATAAACATCACGGCGGCTATTGCTACAAGAATGATAAGAACAATCATTCCGATTCCATTCGCAATATTTTCGTTCAAGACACCTGCCGTACTTTCGCTGATTGCACTCAATATCAAAAGGGCAATCGGAGATAAGATACACAAAAAGGCGGCATACGCTATTGTTTTAGCCGTCCGCAGCTTTACGGAAAGAAAAGCGTTTGCTTCCTCCATGGATACACGCCTTAGTGACGGCGTATCATCGGACGAGTCTATGTGCTCAGCTTCTTCAATTTCGTCTTTCAGTAAATAATCGGTGCTTACTCCGAACAGTTCGGAAAGACGCAGCATTTTTTCAAGGTCTGGAACAGATTGCGCTCCTTCCCATTTTGAAACAGACTGTCGTGTTACATTCATTTGGTCAGCCAGTTCCTCTTGCGACCAACCTGCTTTTTTTCGCAACAGTATAAGTTTATCGGCAAAAATCATATTCATCCTCCTGTTGAGTTGATTGTTGTGCTCATATTTTAGCATTTTGCGAAGTTGCTAACCACCAATCCAGACCATTCAATATGTCAACCGACGGTTGCAGCCGCCAAAAACGCCCTTAGATTTCGGATTTTTGCCGAATATATTGCCGCCTATAAATCAAGCAAAAGCCCTCTGGCTGTATTTTATGTATTATTCGTTAGGCATTGCAGTACATATCATAAACAACATACCCTGTAATTCCGCTTAGAGCTTTGGGATACAGTTCTTTGCACATCATACACCGTGGCTCTTTCATCGGGTATCCGCTTGTCGGAAAAATGCCGAAATCGGATGAAGTGCGAAAGCCCAATTTATTATAAAAGTGAAAATTACCTTCAACCGTTATTCCCTTATAGCCCTGTTTTCTGACTTCTTCAATCCCCGCTGTCAGCATTGCTGTACCAATGCCTTGCCGCAAATAATCGGCGTGAACAGCAACGGGCGCAAGCATTACAATTTCAGAATTCTTTGCTGTACCGTGACCGCCTTTCTTTGTCTTTGACAGCGGAAAGTGAGAGAGCAGAAAGTGACCGACAATCTTGCCGTCAAGCTCTGCAACAAAGGACAGTTCGGGAATGTAATTCTCCGACTCACGGATTTCTTCAACAAGGGCTATAACATCCGTTCCGTCGGAATTCTCCGTCCCTTCCTTGAACGAACGCAAAATCAGCGACACAATATCTTTGTAATCACGGTGTGTTTCCTGCCGAATGGTTATATCATCTCTCATAAATAACATTCTATCTCCTTATTGCTTCGATTGTGATTTTGTAATTTTTGCAAACAAATATACCGCCGCCGCAAGAAACAGTACGGATAAAGCGCCACCGAAAATTTTACCGACAAGTATAGTGCTTTTCATCGCAAGCATAATGCCAAGAAAAATCACAAAGCCGCAAACAAGCATTACGATGACATATCTTAACCACTTCGGTACTTTTGGGTTGTTAATCAAGTATCAATTCACAGGAACAATAGCAAATTTATGATAGTTACCTTAACCTTTTAATTGGATGGCGAATAACGGTTTTCCATTTTTCTGGTGCTACTTTCCGTGCATCTGATAAGTAAATTTCGTGATGCAATCGGCTTTCGGTCATATCATTTTCATAACCGTTCTGCGCTATATATTCATCCATTAACGCTACCGTTTGCGGTTCATCGTCAAATGCGCCTATGTGCATTATTTGAACACACAAGCCCTCATCAACGGTCAGAAATTCCGCCGATGAGCAGTCGAGCTTTTTCTTTTCGGATGCGGTTTCTACCGCCCATTCAAAATCCTTTTGAGTAATAAATTCGGGCAGGCGAATGACAGAAATCCAGTTAAATACAGCTTTATCGGCGTAGTCTATACCATCAACATTATCCTGCCACCAAAAGCCCTCCAGCGGAGGAACAACATACTCAAAAAAGCCCTCGATTTTATGTTCTGTTTTATAGCTCATTTTCAGCGTGTAAGCAACAGCGTATAGGATGCTGATTGCCTGCTGATAAGCGCCGTCAATCTCGTTAGGATTGCCTTTTCCTCGTACAGCAATGTAGTTAGCCTTCGGAACAGTAACAATCTCTGGTTTGTTCTTCGGCATATAAAATTCTTTGTATTCTTTTTTGAAATCGAAAGCCATAATGTTCTCCTTATAAATCTCTATTTATTCTAATTTGTGAGTAGATTGTACCACACTTATACTGACACCCTGTGTCAAGATTTATATTTTTCATAGATACTTTTCGCCTGCTTTGCAACGATGTCCTTGAGATGCGCAGGCTCTACAATATCCACCTGTGTTCCGAATGATAACAAATACCCGATTAACCATTCATCTTCTGGCATTTCAACAGATACGATTAAATCCCCATTTTCTTCTGTGCTTATTTGAGTATTATCAAATTCATCATAAACACGATACGAGATTTCTTTGGCAAAGCGCAGTACGATTGTACTATAAACTTGCCCCGACATCTCATCTAATTTTGGAAAAGACTTTTTATCAAAAGTGTCTGCAAGCACTTCCAATGTTATAATGCGAGTCAGCTTAAAAATGCGATAGTCCTGTTTTTCCGTACAGTACGCTTTCAAATACCACGACATAGATTTATATAACACTTTTAACGGTTGGATAATTCTCTCGCTAATCGTTCCATAGGAGTTGGCGTAGGTTATTTTCACGCACCTTTGTTGAATTACTGCCGATTTCAGCAATTCAAATTTTGTATTATCAGTTCCGTTATTGCCCCATCTGGAAAAATCCACTTCAAGCCAGCTTTCTGAACCGACATTAAATATCGCAGAGAGTTTTTGCAGTATTTGGCTGTTGTCAATATTGCTTGTGGAATTGATGCTATGCAAGGCTGTTAGAATTTCTCGCTTTTCTTCTTCGGTAAGCACAGCTTTATCCATAACAAAGTCATTCATTAAATAAATGCCGCCATTTCGCCCCGCTTCCGCATAAATAGGAATACCTGCGCCGCTTAAAGCATCAATATCTCTATAAATCGTTCTTACAGATACTTCAAACTTTTCCGCCAGTTCTGAGGCAGTAGCCCGACCTTTATCAAGTAAGTGATATACTATCTTAAACAACCTGCTTTCCTGCATTGTCTAATTCTCCTTTGATAATAAGATACCATCAAAAACCTGACACGGTATGACAACATTTATTATAATTGATTTGCCGAGCAGTATCAAGTATGCAATTATGAACTTTAATCGCCTGCTATAAGAGATTTAATTTCCTATCGCAAGAGATTTCAGACCGTTTCATAAGAAGCCTCGTTTCTGTAAAATATATATAGTACGATTTTACAGGCACAAGGTGGTGAGCTTATGGACGAAAGAAATAATGATTTTGACTTCGATTTTACGCCAATCGGTCTGGCTATCAAGAAAGCCAGAACAGCACAGGGTATGACGAGAGAACAGCTTGCCCATATCGTTGACTACGACCCAAGGCATTTACAGGCGATTGAAAATGAGGGGCAAAAGCCGAGTCTGGAGTTGTTTATTCAGCTTGTGACGATGTTCAACATTTCGGTTGACGAGTACATATTCCCCAATAAAGAAGTCAATAAAAGTTCCGCCCGCAGACGCTTAGACGCACAGCTCGACAATTTAGATGATAAAGAACTGTCCATTGTAGAAGCAACCGTCAATGGTTTATGTAAGGCAAAGGAGCCAGAGGATTAAAACCTCTGGTTTTTTTGCACATTTACGCTCTACGAATAATATTTAATCTGTGTCCCATACGGCTTAACAATTCATTGGTTATGCTTTCTGCACTTTCAGCTACCATCGGTGCTGTAATTTCTTCCTTTCCATCTTTACCAATCAGCGTTGCAATACTTCCAGTCTTAACATTGGGAATATCTGTTACATCAACTGCAAGTTGATCCATACAGATTTTTCCGACAACAGGTGCTTGATGCCCATTGATAAGCACATAGCTCTTTCCGCAGGATAGATTTCTCGGATAGCCATCTGCATAGCCGACAGGTAATAAAGCAATTAGGCTATCTCTATTGGCAACAAATGACCGACTATAACCAACACTTTCGCCTTTCTTGATTTCTCTGAGCAAAATAACTCTT
>UQQT01000028.1 GCA_900543395.1 uncultured Oscillospiraceae bacterium
CCCCGCCGTCGCTATCGTAAGCGTTTTCTCTCCCCCGTTTACTTTAAGAAGCGCGGTATGTACAAGATATCTGTCACCCATGGAAACGCGCTCCTTCTGCGCGTGGTACATCTTAACGCCGACCTCGTACACACCGTCGGCAAGATTATTTTCCGCTCCTGCCGTAAACGACGGTGCAATTGCACATACGCTCAAAACGAGCGCAAAAATTAAATAAATAAACTTTCTTTTCATTTTGTTTCTCCTTTCTTTTTCAGCGGTTAGTCTTTACTAACTGTAATACGTAAAAAGAAGCAGTCCGAAACCGCTGTTTATCGTATTTCGAGCAGAATCCGCCGCGTTTGATTCAGTTAGCATATACTTACTCTTCGTCTTGATTGTATCAATAAACGTGAGATTTGTCAAGACGGGACGGACATCTTCGGCATTTTCTGTGTTCTGTTATATATTCGTTAACAAAAACACGCGGAATTTATATAAAACCGCAATTCATTTTGTACTTACAAAGCGAACTGCGGTTTGTTTTTACGTATTTATAATAAACGATTCGTCGTTCCGAATTATCTTTACGGTGAGTTTTTTATCGCTCTTTACGCTTACAACGGGCTTTTCGTTCTGCGAATTCCTCTTCTCGCATACGAGCGAAACATACGAATCCCTGCCGACGGGGAGATTATTGAATCCGTGTCTGTCAAGCTCGTTTATACGCCATGTAATTTCGTTTTTGTCGGCGGAGATCTGTATGCCGAATATATATTCAATAAGCATGGTAATAGGCAGAATTCCCGTCCAGCCGACAAAGTCTCCTTTTGCGGGCTTGCCGGGTGCGGTCTTGTCGGGCGCGTAATTTTCCCACAAAGTACCCGTGGAGCGGAAAACCTCAATCATATTTTTATAGTTGCACACGGCAATATCGTGAGCCAAATCGTGTTTTGAATTCTCTGTAAGTCCGGTCAAAACCATGTAAACAATAGGGGGCCATACTCCACCGTTCCAGTAGTGACCGTCGGGGCTGAAATCGGGGTGATCCGCGCTCAATGCGGGAACGCGGTTTTTACGGTTAAACTCGTCTTTGTTTTCAAGATGAGCGCATATACGCTCTACCCTGCCTGCGGGCGCGGTTTTCGAAATGAGCGACCAAAATGCGGCGGCGGATTTGACCTTTAAAAGCTCGCCGTTAGAACGTCTGTCGTAGTAGAAACCGTCCTCTTCGTCCCACATTTTATTATTGATATAGGAAATGAGTTTTTCGCGCTCGTCCTCCAGTTCCTCAACGCCGTCGGTTATGCCCAGCTCGTCAGCCATGAGTATCAGATGTTCGCACGCCATTGCCGCCTGCATTGTTGCGTCGACCCACGACATGAAGCTGTGATGAAATGTTTCAAGGTGCCAATCCTCGGCTCCGGGAACAGCCTCCGTATCCGCGCGCGGGAGGTTGTCCATTCCGCATCCCCAGCCCGACGACCAGCAGCTTCCGTCGGGCCAGCGATGATACGCCTTAAGCCAACGGTGATAGCTTAGCAGAGGATAATATACCTTTTTAAGCCTGTCCTTATCGCCGTAATTCTTATAATACTGCCACTCGCACCATGTCATAATTTCGGGTCCGGTGCTGACGGGGTCGTGTCTGTAAAATTTGCCCCTGCCGTTTTCCTCGCTTATCTCACGGCTTATGTAGCCGTCCTTTTCCTGCTTGCAGTAGAAGTTGTCGAGCGTTTTCTGAAACGAATGAACGTTGTCGGCATACCTGCCGAACATCAGCATAAAGCACGAGTCCCACATAAAAATGCAGCCGTTGAATGCCGCGTCAATGTACGGTGAAACAAAGCCGTTCTCCTTTGTAGGTTTGCCGAGATTCGAAAACGCAATTTCCCACGCTTTATAATAAGCTTTTATCTCGTCCGAATGTCCGTCCCACACGGGTTCGGGAAGAGAATCTTTTATATCCTCATATTTCGGAAGATCGGAAAAATCCGCCTTCATGTTTATAAATTCGTTCTTTGAATAAAATTTATCGTCTACGTATATATCGGCATACCCGCCCATGGAAAAATCCTCCGCCGTGCTTATTATTGTGAATTTTAATATACCATACAAAAAAACGACTGTCAACAACGACAAATCCCAAACAAAAAAAATCCGCAGAGCAGACGGTAAGAGAAAACCCCGTCCTGTACTCTGCGGTTCGTTATATTACATTTTTATAAATTAAATTTATAAATCAAACTTCCCGGACTGTTTGAGACGGATGCTCAAAGCGTTTTCTTCATCCCCGAAGCCGTACATAAGTACTGCGAGAGGGTGAAAAAACGTTTTGTGCGCCGTATCGGACAGTTCCTCACTGTAACATGTTCATGATCGAGGATGCCTTGTTAAGACCTGTGAGCGTGAGCATATCCGACGGAATAGAATAGGAAAACTCGTTTATCATGGTCTGAGAAATCGGCACGCCGGCGGAATCGGTCTGGTCAAGCTCTACAAGATCCTTGCCGACGAAATAGAATTTGGTCGAGGTAGACTTGTCGGAGCTTACGTATTCGTAGCATGTCGCGTTCTTGCCGTTGACGGTAGTCGAATACTGCGCGTCGGGCGTAGAATTGCGCGAAGCGAACATCTTGCTCAAATCGTCGAATTTAAGGTCGTCGGTGCTGATACCGAACATCTCGCCGAGTTCCTTTGTAAATTCGATATACTCTTTTTTGTCGGGATTGACAATATACGTTTTGCCGCCCAACTGCATAACGCCCATGTTTACGCCCATGGAGGAGTCATACATTATCGCCTCAAGATCGTTGCCGTTTATGGCAATCTTCATTCTCGTCGACTCACCCGACTGATCGTACATTACGCCGTCGTAATAGAACTTGCCGTCAAAGAATGCGGTCAGCGAATTCTGAACCTTGCTCTCGACCTTAACCTTATCCTCCTTGACCTCGTTGCCTATCTGATTCGGATTTTCGGCGGGAACGGTCGTTGTCTGCTTTTTGGTTACGGGAGAATTCGCGTTGTTGTTATCGCCCATATTCTGGTTATTCTCGTTGTTCTTACCGTCGGCGGGAACCTTCTCGGTGACAATGACCTGATGTTCGCTTCCGTCGGCTCCTCTGTAAAAGCTTACGTATTCTCTGATACTGCTCGGCTCGTCGCCCGACGAATTCTTACCGGAAACAACTATTATAACCGCGACGACTGCGATTACGACAAGAGCGCATACGGCGATTATAATTCCAAGCGTTTTTTTGCTCAAACCTTTTTTATCATCCGTGCCTGCGGTCTGAACGTCCGAAGCCATGTCGGCAAGGGCGAGTTCCTTTTCACAGTCGGCACAATATTCCTTACCTTCGGGAATTTCTTTACCGCATTTTTTACAGTTCATTTAATGTTCCTCCTTAGTTCATCAAACTTGTTATAAAATCCATCATACCTGCGGACTGCTTACCGCTGAGCGTAAGCTGATCGGCGGGAATCGTTCCGGTAAGCCCGGAAACCTTAATACTGCTTACGGCATTTCCGGAAGAATCGCAGGAATCTATGTCGACAACATTCGAATCGACTATATAAATTTTCGTCAGAACGCCGTCGGAATCAGTGTAGGTACAGCAGACCGCGTCCTTTGAATCGTATTGAGTATCCTCGAATGTAAATTTCGTATTTTTGTCCGGCCACATCATGTCGAAGCTAAGCTTCTCGTCGCTTACTCCCATCATGGAGAGCATGGCTTTCGAGGCGTTTACGTACTTGTTTTTTTTCGGGTCGACAAGGTATGTTTCACCGTCTAAATTCATTATCGCAATCTTCATTGAATCCATATCGTACGAAATTTCGCTGTTCGAACCCGATACGGCTATCGAGAAATTCGCGGCGGCACCCGAAGAATCGGGGACGGAGCATGTCATGTAAAACGAATTGGAAAGCAGTGCGACGAATCCCTCGCACGAATACGCCTTATACTCGGGCGTGTTTACGTTATTTTGCTGTAAATGCTCGTCGGCTATCGCCTGCTGTTGATTCTGAACGTTCGGCGCAGTTACGCCCTGTGCCGAGGGAGCCGTGGTCTGTTCGGCTTTTGTTGAAGCCGAGGGTCGCTGAAGAATTATCAGAACGACGGCGCTCACGGCGATAACGCAGACAAGACATATTATAATCGGTTTTAATATTTTCAAAGGGTCGGTCTGATTCCTCGTTTTCGAAACCGACTGCACGGCGGAATTGTTGATTTTATCCGTTATGAAAAAATCCTCCTCCTGTTTATGCCCGCCGTCCGAATCCGAATACGGGTCGGGCGCGAAAGCTCCGCAGTTCATACAGCGGTAAACGCCGTCGATCATTTCCTGACCGCAGTTTTTACATTTCATTAATTATATCATTCCCCGTACGAAACGTAACGTTCCGTTAATTATTATTGCAAAAGCGTTCGATTTATGAAGCGAGCGCACTGAAAAACGAGAATACGGACGTACTCTTTGCAAGAGCGTCGGTCGTAAGCTGACCGGGCGCGACCTCCGACGAAAAGCTGTTGACTATAACTTCATACAAAGGAGTATAGTTCATATCGAAAACGACAAACTGTTTAAGACTGCCGTCGACCGTGTAAATGTCAACGTGTCCGCCGTCATAATCCGCGCCGTAGCAAACGGCGTTATCGTCGTTGAGACGCACGTACGCACGTTTGAATTCGCACGACGAGATATCGCCCGGCAGAACTACATCGTACGGAATTTTGTCAACGCCGAGTTTATCGTACGCTTCCTCGGTAAAATCTATATACGTTTTGCTTTCGCTGTCTATCAGATACTTCTGTCCGTCCTTATTGAGCACGGCGAGCCACATACCCGAGCAGAGTCCCGAAATTGCAGAAGCCGTCGGAGAACGGGATATCGTCACCGTGTCGCCTCCCGATTCGCCCGAAGCGTAAACCGTGCCGTCGAGCGAATATGTACCCGAGGCAAATATTTTCGCGTCGCCCTCGGGCACGATCTGCGGTTTCGTAACCTCGGGAACGGTAGTCGCAGGAAATGTCGCCTGCGCGGGAGTCTGCAGTAAATTTCCGCTCTGAACGGAATTCACGGTCGTTTCGTTAAAGGATTCGCTCGGCATTTCAGGCTTGTGCTTTATGAAAAACGTCAGAATCGCCGCGGTCGCCGCAATGAGGATCACGAGTATAATTCCCATGATGATCGGTTTTGCACAAACGCCTTTTTTCTCTACAACGACTACACCGCCGACCTCTTTTTTATTCTTTTTATTTTTTTTCTTTCCCGTATCAATATTTTCGGAATCCGTATTCCTGTTATCTTCGAACGCCATTTCGCACCTCTTATAACATATCGGAGAAAAACGCCATCATACCTACTTTTTTCAAAGAATCGAGATTTATGTAATCCCTGCCGCCGCGTGGGATAAATTCGTCCGCCTTAAGCGCGCTGACAAGTTCGCCCGAAACATCGTAATTCATCATGAGCTTTAATTCTGAATCGGAGGAAACGTACAGCTTTAAAACTCTCTCGTCCGTACGCTGTTCGTAACAGACACATTCCGCGCCGTCGACGGACGAGGGATAGCTTACTGCGGGTGAATTCCTCATTTTTTCGGAAACGCCTACGGAAGTAAAATCAAAATCATCCTCGCCCTTGCCGAGCATTTTCATAAGTTTTTTTGACATTTCCATATATTTTTTGTTCGCAGGATTTACGAGGTATACGTTCGTATCCTTTATAATGACCTCGATATCCTTAGACTCGATATTCGTACTCAATCTGACATCGTTTCCGTCTATCGCAATAAACGTATTCTTTATCTGCTTTTCGGAAAACGATTTGCCTTTTAAATAATATTCGTTGTCAAGGTACGCCTTTACGCACTCCGGCAGAGAACCGCACTCGGTTTTTTCCTCTTCCTTATCCGCGACGGAAACAAGCGAAGTAATCTCGTCGTGCCCCTCGGTTTTCTCGGCTCTGAGGGCGGAATCGGAATCCGACGACGTGATTTGAGACAAAAATTCGGGGTCGATGTCGTTTAACAGCTCAGGGTCTATATCGTTTAGGAGAATGTCGAGATTTCCGGGATCCTGCTCTGCGTACGGCTTACTGCGCTCCTCCTCTTTCTCCTTTGCGACCTCGTCGTAAACGTCGTTTACGAGATCGAGCGTGTCCTTTGAAACCTCGGGCATGGGAGCTATGGTTTTATTCTCATTCTGCGCCTTTTTCCTTTTCGACTTAACAGCCGATACGGCAATAATTACCACGGCGAGAATCACTATCAATATAATAATCATAATTTTATAATCCATACATATATTACCCCTTGTAATACTTATACACCGAATATCTTAACACAACCTTGAAATCTTTGCAATAAAAAGTTCGGAACAGGCAAACACATTATGTCTATCTTGTTTAAAAATGCAATAATTCATGAACAACTTATGAATATTTGTTACATAATTTAAAAATATTATTAAATGATTGTTGCATTTTTTTTTCATTGCATATAAAATAGAAAATCATATTGCATTTTTTCAATACTTACGCAGAGAGGTATGAAAGTAACGTTTTAAGGAGAGGAAACATGGCAGTTAAAAGAATCGACGACAAAATTATATCCGACAGTGTTAAATATTCTGTAGATAAAATTACCGAAATCATAAAAAAAGTAGGTCCGAGAGAATCGGGAAGCAAAGAGGCAAAGGATGCGCAGAAAATTCTCGAAAAAGAACTTGAAAAATTTGCCGACGAGATTCATTACGAATCCTATGAGATGGCACCCAAGGCGTTTCTCCACTTTACAAAGGGAGTAAGCGCGGCTGTCGGAGCTTCGATTCTCGGCGCAGGCGCGATCAAGTACGGACTCAAACCCAAATCAAAGGCGGGCAAAACGCTTCCCCACGCTCTTATCGCGGGCGTAGACCTCGTTTCGCTCGGAATCACGGCGGGCGAGTTCCTGTTTTACAGGGAGCTTCTCGATAAATTCTATCCCAAAGCAGACGGAAGCAACATGATAGCCGTCCGCAAGGCTAAGGGCGAGACGAAAAAACGCATTATTATAAGCGGACATATCGACACCGCTTACGAGTGGAGACATATTTACTACGGCAAGGGCAAGCTTATGGGACCGTTCATGGGTACGTCGATTGTCACGGCGATCATCTCCGCGGTTCTTTCGTCGACTTCCGCGGTTCTTTCCGCTTCGGGCAAAAAGAATAAGATTACAGAGTTCATCTCCGATACCGCATTCCCCGTTCACGCCCTCACACTCGTAGGCATGGTTCTGCTCAACAGATTCATCAATTTCAACATTCTCTCCCCGGGTGCAAACGACAACCTTACGGGAACTCTTGCGGCGGTCTGCGCGCTTAAAATGCTCGACGAAATGGATCTTAAATTCGAGAACACCGAGGTTGTCTGCATGATAACCGACGGCGAGGAGGCGGGACTCAGAGGAGCAAAAGCGTACGCTAAGGCTCATCACGACGAGCTGACCGACCCGAACGTAGAGACCGTCGTTCTCTGCGTAGACACGCTCACCGACCTTAAAGACCTCAACGTTTACAATAAGGATATGACCGGCACCGTCAAGCTTGACCAGGAGCTTTGCTCGATAGTCAGAGAGGCGGCGGCCGAAATGGGTCATGATAATCTCAAATACGCAAACGTATTCTTCGGTTCGTCCGACGCGGCGGCTTACGCGCAGGCAGGCATCAGGGCTGCGACTCTCGCGGCGATGGATCCCGCGCCCGCAGATTACTACCACAACAGACGCGACAGCTACGACAGACTCGTTCCCGAGACTATCAAAACCGGCTATGAGATAATCCTTAATACAATCATCAAGTTCGCAGGCGAGGACAACGACTGATTACATAATATTATATAAGACAAACCGTTCCGTTTTTTACATTCGGGACGGTTTTTTATTGACGGAAAACGAAAAGTATTATAAAATGAATTCATAAAAACACAAGGAGATTTCGATATGCGATTTCATCAGAAATGGGAAGCCCGCGCGGTAAAGCCCGATAATTCGGAAACGGAATGGTTTGAAGCGGCGGTTCCCGGAAACGTTCAGAAAGACTATCTTAAATATATAAACTCCGGGGATATTATGTACTCCGACAATTCGGAGATTTTACGGCAGACGGAAAATTTCACATGGGAGTTACGCTGTTTTGCCGAATTCGACATAGGAGAAAACGAACGCGCGTTTTTCGTCGCCGAGGGTATAGATTATTCGTACGCCGTATATATAAACGGAGAGAAAGCTTATGAAAGCGAGGGTATGTATACACCCGTCTCATTAGAACTAATGAGTCAAATTGATGACGGTAGGAAAACGGAAATAAAGGTCATAATTTATCCCCATCCCAAGAACGGACCGGGCGAAAAGGACACGCGCGACGAGGCATCATACAGCTGTAAACCGCCGTTCTGCTACGGCTGGGACTGGAACCCGAGACTGCTTATATCGGGCATGTGGCTCGATTCGTATATTGAGACGCGGGACGAGCATTTCATAGAATCGTGCGAGCCGTTTTATACACTCGACGTAAATACACGTACGGCGAAGGTGCATTTCGAAACAGAATGTAAAGACGAAGTTTTATATACGCTCAAAGATGCGGACGGCAGAACCGTTTACGAATCAAAAAACAGCGAATTTACATTAAACGACGTAAATCTGTGGTGGTGCGCGGGTCAGGGAGAAGCGTATCTCTACACCTGGACGGCAAAAAGCCGGACAGACGAAAAAGAGGGAAAGATCGGCTTTAAAACGCTTCTTCTTGTCAAAAACGAGGGCGCGCAGATACTGACCGAGTTCCCGAAAAGCCGTTACCACGCACCGATTACGATTGAATTAAACGGCAGGAGAATATTCGCAAAGGGTTCGAATTACGTAAATTCGGAGCTGTTCGTCGGAAATACGTCGGACGAAACTCTCATTGAAACGGTTAAATCGGCGTACGAAGCGAATATGAATATTATAAGAGTATGGGGCGGTTCGGGCATTACAAAGGACGCGTTTTACTCCGCGTGCGACAAGTACGGAATTCTCGTATGGCAGGAATTCATGCTCGCGTGCAACAACTACCCCGACGATAAGCATTACCTCGAAGTATTAAACAGAGAGGCGCGCTCGATAATAAAGAAGCTACGCTCACACGCATGCCTTGCGTTCTGGTGCGGGGGCAACGAGCTTTTCAACGACTGGAGCGGAATGGACGATCAGTCAAAGCCGTTGAGATTATTAAACTCAATATGCTATGAACTCGACGAATCAAGACCGTTTATGATGACCTCGCCGATTGCCGGAATGGGTCACGGCGGTTATCTTTTCAGATACGACGACGGAAAAGACGTGTTCGAGGTGTTCAATAATTCGAAATGCACCGCGTACAGCGAGTTCGGCGTGCCGTCGATCTCGAGCATTGAAAATCTTGAAAAAATAATTCCGCCGAAGGAGCTTGAATCGCTCTCCCCGACAAAATCGTGGGTTCATCATCACGCATTCGGCGCATGGGGCGAATCGCGCTGGAGCTGTCCCGAAACGCTCGAATATTATTTCGGCGAGGTCGGAAACGTCGAAACAGCCGTCGAGCGGACGCAGAAAATGCAGGCGGTCGGCTACAAGGGCGCGTTTGAGGAAGCCCGCAGACAATGGCCGTATTGTTCAATGGCAATAAACTGGTGCTTTAACGAGCCGTGGATAACTGCGGCGAATAACTCGCTTATGGAATATCCGCTCAAAAAGAAGCCCGCATATTACGCGGTAAGAGATTCGCTGAAAAACGTGCTTGCGAGCGCGAGGATTCCGAAATTCGACTTTAAAGAGGGAGAAATTTTCTCGTCGGAGCTCTGGCTTTTAAACGATTCGAATACGGCGGTCAGAAGAAAAATAACGGTGTACCTGACCGTCGGAGACAAAACGTACGAACTGCTGACATGGGACTCGGGCGAGGTTAAAGAACGAACAAACAAAATCGGTCCGACCGTCAGAATGACATTACCCGAATCCGATTCGGACGAAATTATCCTCACGCTGAAAACCGACGCAGGCGAGGAAAATTCGTACACCCTTTTGTTAAGACACAAAAACCGAGAAAAGACAAAGAAAATACTGAATATGTAAACAAAAACTTATTTCGAGCAACACGACAAATTATTGTTTGTGTCAACATTTCCTCTTTCGTCATAGACTGAAACAGGAGGAATGTATATGAACAAAGACACCGAATTTCTCATCGCGGGCGGAGACCTGCGGCAGATATATATGGAAAAATACCTTAAAAGTCTCGGGTACAGGGTACATTCCGTGTTCCTTACGCCGAGCGACGGCAACACGAAGGAAAATTTAAAAAAGCTTATCAGAAAAAGCGAGTATATAATTCTCCCGCTTCCCGTCAGCCGTGACCGTCAGAGTATTAATACTTCAATGAGCGAAAAAGAGCTGACGTTTTCGGCATTTACCGACTGCGTCGAGAACGGGGATATTATTTTCGCGGGAATGATAGACGACAAATTCAGAACCGCGCTCGAAATGAAGGGCGCGGGCGTTCACGATTATTTCGAACGCGAGGACTTGGCGTTTGCAAACGCCGTCCCGACCGCGGAGGGCGTTGTTTCCGTTATAAAAGACAACGTTCCGTTTACGATTCATTCGAGCCGTGCGGCGGTCACGGGGTACGGAAAATGCTCAGAAGCTGTTGCGAATTTATTAAAAGCCATGAACTGCTCGGTCACCGTCTCCGTGAGAAGTCCCGCGCAGTACGCGAAAGCGAAAGCCGACGGTCACAGAGTCTGTTTTTTAAAGGATTTGAATAAACATGCCGACAAATTCGACATCATAATAAACACCGTTCCTGCGCCCGTTATCGGCAGGGACGTACTCAACCGCGTAAGGCGCGACGCACTGATAATCGAGGTCGCGTCCGCACCGTTCGGGGTTGACTTCGAGTCGGCGCGCGAAATGGATATCAAGGTCATAAAGGCAAGCTCTCTCCCCGGCAAGACCGCCCCCGCGACTGCCGGAAAAATAATCGCCGACGCGATAATTCAGATGATAAAGGAGGGATAGCATGGACTCGATAAAAGCCGGATTCGCAATGTGCGGTTCGTTCTGCACGTTTTCGAAAGCAATTGAGAGTATTGAAAATTTGATCCGTAAAGGCGTCGAAATCGTACCGATCATGTCATATAACGCATATTCGACGGACACCCGCTTCGGGAGGGCGCAGGAGCATATCGAGAAAATCGAGGATTTATGCTCGCGGAAAATAATCCGTACGCTCACGGGCGTGGAGCCGATAGGCCCCAAAAAAATAATCGACGCGCTGATAATAGAGCCGTGCACGGGCAATACGCTTGCAAAGCTTGCCTCGGGAATCGCCGACACGCCCGTAACGCTCTCTGCAAAATCTAATTTAAGAAATTCGAACCCCGTTATAATCGCCGTTTCGACAAACGACGCGCTCGGAAACGCGGCGAAAAACATAGGCGCGCTCCAGAATGCGAAGAATATATATTTCGTCCCGTACAGACAGGACGATCCCGTTAATAAGCCGAACTCGCTTGTCGCGGATTTTTCAATGACGTACGATACGCTGGTTTCGGCACTTGACGGAAAACAGATTCAGCCCGTCATCCTGTAAACAATAATATACCGCGCTGTACGCAATAAATTATTGCAGCGGACAGCAGTAAATGTTCAGCTGCCGGAAATTACGTAATACCTACTGCTGACAACTGTCCGCCAATCACCGAAACAATCCTTAACCTTTTACTTAAAATTAATGTCCCGAACAAGTCGAAAAACCTGTTCGGGACTGTATTTTTAATCAAATTAATATTTTGACTTAACGGTATAACCCGTATGAAGAATTTCGTGCGCCTTATGGCTGTTGGGTTCGCCGAAGAACTCCTCGTAAATTCTCTTGATATCGGGATTTTCGTGCGACTTTCTGACGGGCAGGTTTCTGTCGTCGGCATAAAGTCCCGCCGCTCTCAGCGCGCGGATGTCGCAGTTGTTTCTGACGCTCGCCGGCTGGATGGGCTGTCCGCCGCCGTTTACGCAGCCGCCGGGACAAGCCATGATTTCGATAAAGTCATAAGCCTTTTCGCCCGACTTAACCATGTCGAGAACCTTTTTGGCATTCGCAAGTCCCGAAGCTACGGCAACCTTAATCTCATTGCCCGCTATCGTGTACGTTGCCTCTTTGATTCCCTCAACGCCTCTGACATCGGTAAATTCGAGGTCTTTTAGCTCCTCTTTCGTAAGCGTTTCGTAAGCCGTACGGAGAGCCGCCTCCATAACGCCTCCGGTTGCGCCGAAAATCGTTCCCGCGCCCGAGCCTAAGCCGAACGGGGCGTCGAATTCGCCGTCCTCAAGGAGATTAAAGAGAATACCGCTCTTTTTAATCATTCTCGCAAGCTCTCTTACGGTGATGACCGCGTCGATATCGTAAAGTCCCTCGACAGCCGTGTGGTCTTTTCTCTGCGCCTCGTATTTTTTCGCGGTGCAGGGCATTGCGCTGACTACGAATATATCCTTCGGGTCAATACCGGTTTTCTGTGCATAGTAGGTTTTCGCGACGGAGCCGAACATGCCCTGGGGCGATTTACAGGTCGAAAGATTATCTATAAATTCGGGATAATAATGCTCGCAGTAGTTAATCCATCCGGGCGAGCAGGAGGTGATAAGGGGAAGATTCTTCTTTTCGGTATAACGCGAAATGAATTCGGTCGCCTCCTCCATAATCGTAAGGTCGGCAGAGAAATTCGTGTCGAATACCTTGTCGAATCCGAGAGCGCGCAGAGCCGAAATCATCTTTCCGGTAACTACGGAGCCTATCGGATATCCGAATTCCTCGCCGAGTCCGACTCTGACGGCGGGCGCAGTCTGAACTATTACAAATTTATCGGGGTCGTTTAACGCGTCGAATACCTTCTGCGTATCGTCCTTTTCGCTTAACGCGCCGGTGGGACATACGTTTATGCACTGACCGCACGAAACGCAGGACGTATCGCCGAGCTTATACTCGAACGGCGAGCCGATATGAGTGTCGAAGCCTCTCGCATTCGCGCCGATAACGGAAACGCTCTGAAGCTTCTCGCATACTGCCGAACAGCGGCGGCAGAGTATGCACTTCTCATTGTCTCTTACCATGTGAATCGCGGAGTCGTCAATCACGCTTTTAGTCTTAACACCCGCAAACGCGTTTTCATTGTCAAGTCCGTAGTCGCGCGCAAGCTTCTGAAGCTCGCACTCTCCGCTTCTGACGCAGGTGAGACATTCCTTCTTATGATTCGAAAGCAGAAGCTCGAGCGTTGTTTTTCTCGACTCGATAACTCTCGGTGTGTTCGTGAATATTTCCATTCCCTCGTTTACGGGGAATACGCACGAGGCTACGAGGCTTCTTGCGCCCTTGACCTCGACTACGCATATACGGCACGCGCCGATTGCGTTGATATCCTTTAAATAGCAAAGAGTGGGGATCTCGATGCCGGACATACGGGCAGCCTGAAGAATCGTACTGCCTGCCGGAACGGAACATTCTCTGCCGTTGATTTTAATATTTACATCAGCCATTTTCCGTTCCTCCTTACTTCTTGCTTATTGCGCCGAACTTACATTTCTCCATGCAGGCTCCGCACTTGATACATTTCGACGTGTCAATGACATGCGGAGTCTTGACCGCGCCCGAGATTGCGCCGACGGGACATACTCTCGAGCAAAGCGTGCAGCCTCTGCACCTGCCGGGATCGATTGTGACAGAGAGCAGGTGCTTGCATACGCCTGCGGGACATTTCTTGTCGACAACGTGGGCGATATACTCGTCCTTGAATCTCTGATATGTTGAAAGAACGGGGTTGGGAGCCGTCTGACCGAGACCGCAAAGGGAGTTGTCCTTAATATAATGACAGAGCTTCTCCATCCTGTCTAAATCCTCGAGTGTTCCCTCACCGCGAGTGATTTTTTCGAGAATTTCGTAAAGTCTCTTAGTGCCGATACGGCAGGGTGTACATTTACCGCACGACTCGTCGACTGTGAACGCAAGGAAGAACTTTGCGATATCGACCATGCAGGTGTCCTCGTCCATGACGATAAGACCGCCCGAGCCCATCATCGCGCCCTGCGCTACGAGGTTGTCGTAATCTATCTGAATGTCAAGAAGCGAAGCGGGAATGCATCCGCCGGAGGGACCGCCCGTCTGCGCCGCCTTGAATTTTTTGCCGTTGGGGATTCCTCCGCCGATATCCTCGATAATCTGACGAAGAGTAGTTCCCATGGGAACCTCAACGAGTCCGGTATGCTTAATTTTACCGCCGAGAGCGAAAACCTTTGTTCCCTTTGACTTCTCGGTACCCATTGAATTAAAGAATTCTGCGCCCTTTAAGATAATCTGGGGGATGTTTGCAAACGTCTCAACGTTATTTTCGGTTGTGGGCTTGCCGAAAAGTCCCTTGACCGCGGGATAGGGCGGACGGGGTCTCGGCTCACCGCGGTTGCCCTCAATAGAGGTCATAAGAGCGGTTTCCTCACCGCAGACAAACGCGCCTGCGCCGAGTCTTACAAATAAGTCGAAATCAAATCCCGAACCGAATATATCCTTACCGAGGAGTCCGTAGGCTCTCGCGTCCTCGATAGCCTTCTGAAGTCTTGCGACTGCTATGGGGTACTCCGCGCGGACATAGATATAGCCCTCGCTCGCTCCCGTTGCGTAACCGCATATCGCCATAGCCTCTATAATGCAGTGGGGGTCGCCTTCAAGCACAGATCTGTCCATGAACGCGCCGGGGTCGCCCTCGTCGGCGTTGCATACGACGTATTTCCGGTCCGCCTTGTTAGCGGCGGTGAAGCTCCATTTTCTGCCGGTGGGGAAGCCGCCGCCTCCGCGTCCGCGCAGTCCCGAATCGATAACGGTCTGAATGACCTGCTCGGGAGTCATTTCGGTAAGAGCCTTGCCCAGTGCGGCATAGCCGTCCATTGCGATATACTCGTCAATGCTCTCGGGATTTATAACTCCGCAGTTGCGAAGCGCGACTCTCTTCTGTGATTTATAGAAGGCGGTGTCGTTGAGAGAGACGTTACCCTCGACCTCGTGCTTAATCTCCTCGGGAACGTCGTTGTAAACGAGTCTTTCGACAACGCGTCCCTTGAGCAGATGCTCTCTTACTATTTCCTCAACATCGTCTTTCTCAACTCTGCTGTAAAAGGTTCCGTCGGGATAGACTATTACGACGGGACCCAGCGCGCAAAGACCGAAGCATCCTGTTCTTACAATCTTGACCTCGTCGTGAAGATCGTAAGCCCCGAGCTGAGTCTCAAATTCTTCTATAAGAAGCTTACTGCCCGAGGAAGTACATCCGGTACCGCCGCAGATCAATACCTGCGCTCGAATCATATTATATACCTCCGATTTTTTTTCCTGATTTTTAATATTCTTAAATTTATTTATCCCTTAATAACGTAATCGGAAACGACCGATCCGCCCTTGAGATGCTTTTCGACAACCTCCGAAACCTTTTCGGGAGTCATTTTAACATACGTAACCTTGTCCTTGCCCGCTTCGAAAACCTCGACGACGGGTTCGTACTCGCATATTCCGATACATCCTGTCTGCGTTACGGTGACCTTATCGGAAAGTCCCGATGCGCTTACTTCCTCGACGAACCTGTTGAGAACGGGTCTTGCGCCCGCCGCGATTCCGCACGTCGCCATGCCGACAACGACTCTGATATCGCCGCTGCCCTCGCGCAAGATAACTTTACTCTGCATCTTTTCGCGTATGGCGGCAAGTTCAGCCAATGATTTCATAATTTTAACCTCGCTTTATATTGAATGTAAAATTTATTAAACAGTATTTATAAACATTATTTTGTAGGGGAAGATATCATCTTCCCGCATGAGATTTACGGTAATATTATAAATAACAATGCGTCAGCAATAGGGAATCGGCGGGTTTCCGTCAGCGGATTCAAAATACAAATCATTGCCTTTACCCCGGGAAGACAATGTCTTCCCCTACGTCCCAATTTGAAATTTGTTGATATTTTAATTTGATTATCATTAAAATTTGATGAAAAATATTTCTGCATACTGCCCGCTGAACACTGCCCGCTCGACAATTTACCCCGGTAAACTGTCGTACTGCTCCGTAAGATATTCCTTTATCCAAACGAGTACGTCGGGAGTGTCGAGCGGAACGTCTCCGAGTACGTTTTTAAGTGCGTTTGTGTCGAGCGAAACATCGCCCCCGCCTTTTTTATGCTTAAACGTCCAATGAATATCGGGCGAGCCCTGTATCAGCGTGACAATTGTTGAAACGATATCGCCGAGGGGCGTAAAATCGACAGTGTTTTTATAAAAGAAAGCCTTGATAACCGTGCCGTGATTTACCCTGTCGTCATCCTCGCTTATTGATTTAATCTCCGTGTCTCCGCCGGTCTGCTGCGCCGCCAGCTTTAAAAGCGGAAGTCCCATTCCGACGTTACGCGTCGTCCTCGTCGTGCAGAACGGGTCGGACGCGCGTTTTAAAAATTCCGCGTCCATGCCTTTTCCGTCGTCGCGTACGGTGAAGGTGAGGGATCTGTCCGTTTCGTCGATTTCGACGCCGACGTTTTTCGCGTCTGCGCGCACGCTGTTCATCGCTATGTCGAGTATGTTAAGCGAAAGCTCTTTCATCGGCAGCTCTCCGTTCTTAAATTTTTGATTATTTCCCGCACCGCTTCGCCGGGGTCTGAGGGATCGGTATCGATATTTATTATGTTATCCTTATCGCGTATGTCCCATAGAAAATGAGCGTCGGAGGAAATGATTTTCTTCCTTGTCCTTATCTCGGGGAATAACGCTTCGAGAGTATCAATCTTTGTTTTGTCGTGAAATTCCGCGCATGTAAAATTCGGGTCGTCGGGAAACGCTCCGAGCACCGCAGTGACTGAATTCGACTGCCTGTCAACGTGGGCGGGATATGCGACGCCGTTATATGAAGAAACGATTTTTGCTATATTATCTATTGAAATTCCGGTTGCGTTGGAGAGAAGAAAACCGTCCGTCGAAATGACCTCGTCGTTTTCGTCCAATATTAACTGTTCACCGAAAATATCGGCTCTGTTCGGTATTTTAATTCGTTTGGAATCTAAAAATAAATCGAATTCCATACCTGCCTCAAGAGCTTCGAACAGGCACACGACGTGTATATCCTCGCTCGTCGTGACCTCCGCGCCGGCAATCGGAATAATTCCGTTTCGTTTCGCGGCGGAGAAAAACGCGGGGCAGTTTTTGAGCGTGTTGTGGTCGGTCAGAGCCATAACGTCTATTCCCGCCAAAACCGCGGTTCCGGCTATGTTATTCGGGGTCATGTCGTTGTCCGCGCACGGGGACAGACACGAATGTATGTGAAAGTCGTAGTACAACGGCTTCATATCGACTGTGAAATTTCGCTTATAAGCTCGAACGCGGGCTTGTCGGAAACGAGCACGTTTACGCCCTTTGCGTTCGCAATGGATACGACCTCTTTGTCGGGCTTTTCGCCGTCGCAGAGAATAACGCATGACGCGTCCGTCAGAGATGCCACGGCGATTATGTTGACGTTTGACATTATCGTAACCCACGCGTCTCCGCTTTTTGCCCTGCTCATAACCCAGCTTAAAAGATCGCCGGTGTATCCGCCCGTGATTTCTCTGTCGGAGTCGGGCAGTGCCGGGGTCGAAAGCGAATATTTAACAGCGAGCTCGCCGACTGTCATACATAATCATATCCTTTCGTAAATCGAATAAAATAAAAGAAAATAAAAAATATCGAGGAGAAAAAAATCGGTTCCGTTTTCTTCGAAAGCGTTTATTATAATTTATATTGATAATGCCTTCCGCTCGCCGTTCGCCGGCTCCGGACGGTTTACATCTTAATATAATAATAAATCCGTAAGGATTTGCACCGACACCGGTCACTGTTTTCCGCAATGATTTATCGCGCGGTAAGCGGTAAATTATTGTTTTACCACGCATCCGTCCGGGTCCGCCGTTCCTTTTACTATATCCTCGGCGAAGGCTCTGCACGTCGGCGAACCGCACGCTCCGCAGTCGATGCCCGGAAGCGAATTCTTAATAGCCTGAATCTTTGCCATAAGCTTTATCGATTCGCCCATGCCCGAGCCGAGCTTTGTCATCGGCTTGTACGACGGCATGGTGTCGAGTATATAATTCTCCGGAATGAAAAGGTCGTCGTCCTTAAGAAAGTTACGTGCGACGGGCAAATAGCTCCTGACAGTCTGGAGACGGGTTTTTGCTATGAACGGATTTTCTATCGTCATAACGCCCCCGACGCATCCGCCTATGCAGGCGTTCAGCTCGATAAATTCAAGCTGGGGGATACTGCCGTTTTCAATTTTATCGAGAATGTCGATAACGTTTTCGATTCCGTCGGCGGCAAGATATCTGTCGTTTAAAATCGCGCTTGCCTCTCCTCCGCTTGAAGCCCAGCCGATGCCGATTTTGCCCGCGCCCGACTGAATCGAGGGAGACGCGCCCTTTTTCAGCGCGCCGAGAAGCTTAAAATATATGTCGTTTACCGATATTACAACGTCGACATGGCTTTTATAGTCGCCGTAGCCGTTGCGTATATAGCTTACCTTCGCCGCGCACGGGGAGATGAAAAACACTCCTATGTCGCTGTCGTCAAGCTCGGGATGCTTTTCCCTCGCGCGTCCTTTTGCGAGTATCGCGCCTATCTCCATGGGCGGAAGTATCGGTAATAAATTGTCTTTAAGATACGGGAATCTCATTGAGATAAGCCTTGCGATAACGGGACACGCGGAGCTTATTACAGGCTTTCTGATTCCCTCGGTTTTTAAATAAAGTCTCGTATATTCCGAAACAAGTTCGGCGGCCTGCGCAGTCTCGAAAACGTCGTCAAATCCGATATCAAGCAGTGCCTGCAATAAAATATCGGGATCGTCGAGCGACGAAAACTGACCGAAGAGAACGGGGGCGGGGAGCGCTATTTTGTATTTATAATCCATATAGTGCTCCATCTTCGAGCACATGGCGCGCCTTGCGTTATGCGGACAGACGCGTATACATTCCCCGCAGTCTATACAGCGGTCGGGGTCTATTTCCGACTTGCCGTCATGAATTCTGATAGCCTCGGTGGGACAGCGCTTAAGGCAGGCGGTACAGCCCCTGCACTTTTCAACGTCAAGCTCTACGGAATGTCTGTAATAGGTTTTATCCACAGCCGGCCCTCCCCGAATAAGTTATCGGATATTTACTCTCATTGTTATTCTGGTTCCGACGCCGACGACGGACTCGACGTTCATCTCATCCGTATAGCGTTTCATGTTGGGAAGTCCCATTCCCGCGCCGAAGCCTAAAGCTCTGACGGAATCCGAGGCTGTCGAATATCCCTCGCGCATCGCAAGAGCGATATCCTTTATCCCCGGTCCGTGATCCTCCAGTATTATATCTATATGATCCTCATATACGTTTACGTCGGCCGTTCCTCCGCGGGCGTGAATGACCATATTGATCTCGCCCTCGTACATCGCAATCGAAACGCGTCTTATGACCTCGGGGTCAAGTCCCATGTCGCGCAGGTTCTTCTTGACCTTAACCGACGCCTGACCCGCCGAAACGAAGTTCGCCCCGTCGACATCAAAATGAAAATTCAGATACTCGTCCATTTTATTTCCTGCCGTTCTCGGAAAGACCGTTGCTGTAGAGAATTCCGCATGCCTCGTACATGCGCTTATCGGACGCCATCATTACCATTCCGCACTCGCGCGCAAGCTCGATCATCTCCTCGCTCGGACGCTTCGAACGGACGAAAACGATGCATATCATGTCCATCATCTCCGCGGTTCTGACGACCTGCGAATTGACAAGCCCCGTCAGCAGAACAGCCTGATCCTTGACGTAAGCGAGTACGTCGCTCATCATGTCGCTGCCGCAGGCGGAGTAAACCTCCCTTTCGAGATTTTCCTCTCCGCAGATAATTTCCGCGCCGAGAAGCTCTTTGATAACTCCGATTTTCATATCCGTTTCCTCCCCGTAAAAAAGACGATATTTATTATTCGTATTTTGCGAGTATACCCGGCACGTCGTCGGGAACGAGACGTCCGTAAACATCGTCGTTGACGGTCATAACGGGAGCCAGACCGCAAGCGCCGATACAGCGGCAGTCGACAACGGAGAATTTCTCGTCCGACGAGCATTCTCCGGGTTCAACGCCCAGACATTCGCATACCTTATCGAGTATTGCCTGCGAACCCTTAACGTAGCATGCCGTACCCAAGCATACGGAGACGTTGTACTTACCCTTGGGCGAAAGCGAGAACTGCGCGTAGAACGTCGCAACGCCGTAAACCTTTTCGAGCGGAACGTCCATTCCGTCGGCAATCATTATCTGCACCTCTCTGGGCAGATAGCCGTAAATGTCCTGCGCCTGCTGCATAACGGCCATGAGACGGCTCTTGTCGGACTTGTTAGCCTCGATTATACTTTTCAGCTTCTCTTCCTGCTCGGGAGTGCCGTTAAACGGTACATTGCTGATCTTTTTAATCATTATGATTCCTCCGTATATATTATGAAAAATAAAAATAAAATACGCTTGTCGCAATATTATAACACATAACGGTTTTACCGTCTATGTAAAAATAATATAAAATCAAACTTTTTAATTAAGCGGATTGCACAAATTCTTTTATTTTGTCGATAATGTCGAATGTGTTGACCTTTTTATAAACAAGGGGTATAATATATTGTGCATATAAGCATACGGAGGCGTTTCCGAAATGGATAACAGATATAAAGGCAAAAAGGTTCTCGTTTTAGGACTGGCGCGAAGCGGAACGGCGGCGGTAAAGCTTCTTTTAAAGCTCGGCGCGGACATAACCGTTTCTGAGTCAAAACCGCTTGACGGGATAAAGGAGCTTGATTGGTTAAGAGAGAACGGCGTAAGAGTCGTGAATCAGGAAAAAGAGGTTTTCGAGGAGGATTATTTTACCGTAATCAAAAACCCCGGAATAAACGGAAGGCTTTGGTTCGTAAAGAGACTCAGGGAGCGTAACATCCCCGTCATAACGGAAATTGAACTCGCGTTCGACGTGTGCGCGCCCCAGCATTATATCGCCGTAACAGGCTCGAACGGCAAAACGACAACCTCGACTCTTTTATATGAAATAATAAGTAAGGTTCACCCGGATAAAACGCACCTTTCCGGCAATATCGGCGTGGCTCTGTGCGAAACGGCGGTTGAAAACGACCTGCTCAACGACCCGGGACATTATGTCGTGCTCGAAATTTCGAATTTCCAGCTTCTCGACATTGATAAATTCCGTCCCGAAATCGCGGTTATAATGAATCTTTCGGCGGATCATCTCGACTTCATGGGAAGCGAGGACGCGTATTACCGCTCAAAGTGCCGTGTTTACGAAAACATGAGAGACTCCGACGTATTTCTTAAAAATATCGACGATAATCTCGTCGGAGAATATACGAAAAATATTCCCGTTCACTGCAGACAGGTAACGTACAGCCTCGAAAACGACACTGCTGATTATTATGCGGACGATAAATTCGTATACGGCTTCGGTAAAAAGCTTTTCCCTCTCGATATAATTAAAGTCGTCGGCAGACATAACGTTCAGAATGTTCTCGTCGCCTCTGCGGCGGCCATGGCTGCGGGACTTACGGCGGATGAAGTTTCAAAGGGAGTCGGGGAATTCAATGGCGTTGAGCACCGTATCGAATTCGTAAGGGAATTAAACGGAGTCAGATATTATAACGACTCAAAGGGAACGAACGTCGACGCTACGAGAATCGCGTTAAAGGCGTTTGATTCGCCCGTTATACTGCTTGCCGGCGGTCATGAAAAGGGACTGTCGTTCGAACCGCTCAAAGAATACATGAAGGGCGTGAAAAAGCTCGTCGCGTACGGCGAATGCGGACAGAGGATGTATGACGAATTGAAGGACTGCTGCGGCGCGGAGCTTACGGATAATCTTGAACACGCGCTGAAAATTGCGGTTAAATACGCCGAAAAGGGAGATGTTGTGCTCCTGTCCCCGACGACAAGCTCGTATGACCAGTATACATGCTTCGAGGAACGCGGAGAGCACTTCAAAAAGCTTGTAAACGAGATGTAAAAAACCGCCGCGGAGAACTTATGTAAACATCAAAGCAGGAGACGGTATCTGTTCTGTCTTTTGCTTTTTTTACTTGTGCCGAGGGCAGGTGCAGAACAAGGTTCGGCAAATTTCCGACATTCGCACATTATTTTCAAGTAATTTAATGTGTGGATGTCATTTTATTATTGACAATTACACATTATTTTCATATAATATAATGTGTAACTGTCAAAGCGAGGTGAGGAGTCTGAACGCCAAGGAAAAATTTGAAGAATTGCTGGAAGCGTCGAAGGACGGCACAATCACCGCATTGCAGGTGACTAAAGCCGGACTGCATCGCAGCGTTCTGCAGGAGTTTGTTAAAAGCGGTGAGCTGTATCGATACGGGCGCGGACTATATGTGCGAAGCAATGCATGGGAGGATGATTTCTGCCTCTTACAGCGCAGGTACGGGCGCGGAATATACTCGCACGATACCGCCCTGTATCTGCTGGGCTATTCGGACCGTACCCCGGCGAAATATACGATGACGTTTCCCAAGGGGTACAATTCCCCGTCCTTAAAGAAGGAAAATTTAATTGTCAAGCGCGTTGTTCCGGAGAACTACGAGCTCGGACAAACTCAAATTGAATCTCCGTCCGGCAATCCGATTCGTATTTATGATTTAGAACGAACTCTGTGTGATATTCTGCGAGGCAGCGGCAGCGATATTCAAATTGTCACAGATGCTATGAAACGCTATGCAGCGTCCAAGGACAAGAACATTCACAAACTGATGCAGTACGCAGACCGGCTTCGCGTGAAGCCCAAGGTTTTGCGATATATGGAGGTTTTACTGTGATTACAAAAAATCCGATGCAGCTGAAAGCTTTTATCAAGAACAAAGCGGCAGAAAAACATATTTCGGCACAGCTCGTCATGCAGAACTATATGCTTGAACGGCTGCTGGAACGGATTTCACTTTCGCAATACAGGAACAATTTTATTCTCAAAGGCGGTTTTTTGATTTCCGCCGTTGTCGGACTGGACACGCGGGCAACAATGGATTTAGATACAACGATCAAGGGCTTTACTCTGACGCATGAAGCAATCCGCAGAATCTTTACGGAGATTTGCGCTGTCCGGATTGCCGACGACGTGCAGTTTGAGGTCATCGGTATCTCTGATATTCGGGAAACCGACGATTACCCCGGCATCAGGGTCACACTGAAAGCGAACTATCCGCCGATCAGTGTACCGCTGACTGTGGATGTTACTACGGGCGATATGATAACGCCCCAAGAGACGGAATACACATTCTCTCTGCTGTTCGATGACCGTACAATCAGCATTCTTGCCTACAACCTTGAAACGGTGCTTGCGGAAAAACTGGAAACCGTGCTGTCACGCAGCATTGCAAATACCCGTCCAAGAGATTATTACGACGTACATATCCTGTACGCACTGCACGGTGCGGAATGTGACAAAGAAACACTGCGCCGTGCCCTGGAACGGACGACGCAGAAACGCGGAAGCGGTATAATCCTGACTGACTACCCGGAAATTATGAAGGTTATCCGCGAAAGTGATACTCTGCGTAAGCTGTGGGATAAATACAGACGAGAATATGAATATTCAAAAGACATTTCCTTTGATGATACCTGTAATACAATTCAGAAGATTATGGATGCAGTCATGGTGTAAACGAAAGGAATTCATGTCAACCCCGATAACCGCAAATTTTTTATAATTACATAAAATTGCGGTTATAATTAAAAACCGACCGCTGTCTGCCAATCACTGCCCGCTGCCCGCTGATTATATTCAAGAAAATCGACAAAATGTTTATACTGTGTTAAAATTTGCAGATAATAATAGGTGTACAAAGCTTTTAAAATAATAATTCCGGGAGAAAATCCATGTTAAAGGTCAATAATATTAAAAAAAGCTACACCACGGGCGATTTTACACAGCATGCGCTCAACGGGGTAAGTATTAATTTCAGAAAAAACGAATTCGTCGCGATTCTCGGTCCGTCCGGCTCGGGTAAAACGACGTTTTTGAACATTATCGGAGGACTCGACCGATATGACAGCGGAGATCTTATCATTAACGGCAAGACAACCGCCGATTTTACCGAATCGGATTGGGACGCGTACAGAAACAACAGCATAGGATTCATATTCCAAAGCTACAACCTTATCACGCATTTAAGTATAGCCGACAACGTCGAAATGGGCATGACCTTAAGCGGAGTCGAGCCGGAGGTTAAACACAAAAAGGCTCTCGAGGCTCTCGAAAGAGTCGGACTCAAAGACCATATTCACAAAAAGCCGAATCAGCTCTCGGGCGGTCAGATGCAGAGAGTCGCGATTGCCCGCGCGCTCGCAAACGACCCGGACATAATCCTCGCCGACGAGCCGACGGGCGCGCTCGACACCGGGACGAGCAGGCAGATAATGGATTTAATCAGGGAGATTGCCGCCGATAAGCTTGTTATAATGGTAACGCACAATCCGGAGCTTGCAAACGAATACGCCGACAGAATTATAAGCTTTTCCGACGGCAAGGTTACGAACGACACAAACCCGTTTGACGGCGCGGATTCCGATAGCGACTACGAGCTCAAAAAAACGAGTATGTCGTTCAAAACCGCGCTGAAGCTTTCGGGCAAAAACATTACGACGAAAAAATGGCGTACCGCGCTTACCGCATTCGCTTCGAGTATCGGAATTATCGGTATCGCGCTGATTCTCGCACTGTCGGGCGGATTTAAAATACAAGTCGATAAATACCAGTCGAATGCTCTGTCCGAATTTCCGATAATGCTTCTGCCCATGTCCGCAAATTACTCCGATGAGGATATTCAGGAGATGAAAACGCAGTTTAAGTCAATGATGAGCGGAGAGGTGCAGTTCGCCGACACAACGGCGGTCACGCCGTACGACCTCACGCGCGAGGCGACCGTTCATATTAATAAACTGGACGGCGATTTCGAGTCGTATATAGACAACATCGACCCGTCGATATGCAATTCCGTAAGCCGTATAAAGAGATTTCCGATGAACGTTCTCTATAAGACCTCCGACGGCAGAATAAAGCAGATTTCGCTCTCGCAGTTCTCAACCGCCGATTTTTCAAGCATGTATTCAACGAGCGGAATGGGCATTTCGACTTATCCCGAAACGCTCGGCGGGAATCAGACGTCGTATCTTGAATCGAATTATGACATTTTAGCGGGAAGCTATCCTAAGAATGAAAACGAGATCGTCATGGTTGTCGACACGCAGAACAGAGTCGACAAATCCGTTCTCGAGTCGCTCGGTTTTGACGTTTCGGACGATAAGGATATACCGTTTGACGAAATTGTCGGTACGCAGTATAAATTTGCGGACAACGATCTTATGTACACGTACAGCGATAATTACAAGCTCTATATGAAGGCGTCGGAAAGCGAGCTTGCTTCTATTTATAATAACGATAAATGCGAAACTCTCACGGTTTCCGGAGTCGTCAGAATCAAGGGCGGCACGGCAATGGGCTTTTTGAGCACGGGTATCGCGTACTCGGAAAAGCTTGTCGATAAATTAATTGAGAAAAACGAATCGACCGCCGTTTACAAGGCGCAGTCAGAGAGCGATACTCCCGTATTCTTTTCGAGCGATTCGTATTCCGATAAAACGGCAATGCTTTCCGCGCTCGGCGGAAATTCGTCGCCCGTATGCATACTCGTCTACCCTTATAATTTCGAGGCAAAGGACGCCGTTATTCGGTATCTCGATAAATATAACGAGGGCAAAAACGAGGACGATACCGTCGTTTACACCGACCTTTCGAGTACGATAACCGAGATGACGGGAAGCATTATGGACGCTATAACAATCGTTCTTATCGCATTCGCCGCGATTTCGCTTGTCGTTTCGCTTATTATGATTGCAATAATCACGTATATTTCCGTTCTCGAGAGAACAAAGGAGATAGGCGTGCTGAGAGCTTTGGGCGCAAGGAGCAAGGATATAACACGCGTATTCAACGCCGAAACCTTCATAACGGGTCTGTGCTCGGGTACGCTCGGAATCGCGATTGCATACGTGCTGATTATTCCCATTAATATTATAATTTACAACATGACCGGGCTTTCGGGCGTTGCGAAGCTTAATCCCCTGTACGCGCTCGCGCTTATGGCGGTAAGCCTTATACTGACCGTTCTCGGCGGATTTATCCCCGCGAAAATGGCGGCGAAAAAGGACCCCGTACTGGCATTGAGAACAGAGTAACGGAATGTCAAAAACGCCCGGAGTGCAAAAAGCAGTTGTAAATATAAAAAAGGTTTGATTTTTGCTGTCCTATAAAAAGGATGTAAACATCCGGAGTGAAAAAGCGAATAGTGTTGTAAAATTCTGCTGATTCTTTACGAACATCTTTCATTTTGCAAAAACTGTAAATATTTACCGCCGAGTCGGAACTGACCGATTCGGCGGTTTTATTTTATATTAATTCTTTCATTTTTTCTGCAAGGTACAGCGGGACATTCGTTATTTTTCCGTCTGTTCTGTAACCTCTTTTTGAGAATCTGACAGCGTATTTCGGGTTATACACGGAAATGTACTTTTTAAAAGACAGTGCGGATTTATCCTCTCCGCCCTTTACTTCAATCGGAATAATCTGCGTTTTATTCTGAACTATAAAATCAATTTCACCGTCTTTGTCCGCATAATATCTCGGGTCGCAGTCAAAACAGCCCTTTAACTGCTGAAGTACGTAATTTTCAGTCAGCGCGCCTTTAAACTGATAATCGGTTTTTAAAAGAATCGCGCTGTTGTCAACGCCCGCCATCATTTTGAGAAGTCCCGTATCGAATAAAAACAGCTTAAACTGCTCGATTTTATCAAACGCGGGAAGCGGATGTTCCGGCTTTGAAATATTATAAACGCGGTTAACCATACCCGCCGAGACGAGCCACTCTATCGCTTCCTCAAATTCTCTCGCTCTCGCTCCGCTTCTCACCGCGCCGTAGACAAATTTTTCATTCTGCTTTGCAAGCTGTGAAACGATACTGCGGAAAACCATGAGAATACGTCCGCTGTTTATGCTTCCGTTATGCTTCGAAAAATCGTTTTCGTATATTTCTATAAGCTCGCGCTGAATTCTCGCAACCCTCTCGGGATCCTTGTATTTTATCCATGACGCGACGCATTCGGGCATACCGCCGATAATGAGATAGGTATTATACGCCTCGGTAAGCCGTGTGTGAAAATACTCCTCGGGCTGAACGTCTTTTTTTATTTTACCGTAATATTCGTAAAGCTCCGGCTGTACCGCTTCGAGAAATTCACCGAACGTCAGCGGATATATATTTATAAGATTAACCATTCCGACGGGGTATGATTTCGGCTGTGAGAGAAGTGTTCCGAGCAGGCTTCCGGCTGAAATAATGTGATAGTCGCCGGCGTTTTCCTTAAAATATTTGAGAGAATTGAGCGCGTTCGGGCACTCCTGTACCTCGTCGAAAATAATAAGCGTTTTTTTCTTTTCTATTCTTTTGCCGGAAATAAGTGACAGAAGCTCGATGATTCTTTCGGGATTTTTATTCTTTTCAAATATAGTTTTCAGCTCGTCGTCCTCGTCAAAGTTGAAGTATACGAAATTATCGTAGCATGTCCGTCCGAACTCTTTCATAAGCCATGTTTTGCCGACCTGCCGTGCGCCCTTTAATATCAGGGGTTTGCGTTCGCTGTCGTCTTTCCATTTTTTAAGAAGTTCAAGCGCATTTCTCCTCATAAATTTACCTCCCGACTATAGCAAAAGAGAGTCGAACTGCAAAGGAATATATCCACCCTCTTTCCGCTTCGACTGCGTTAAAGAAACTTGAAAGCCGTTAGG
>UQQT01000029.1 GCA_900543395.1 uncultured Oscillospiraceae bacterium
TAAACCCCTCCTAAGGGTTAGTTGTGAGTTCGATTCTCGCAGGGGGTGCCAAAAGCCGAAAGTCTTAGATTTTAAGACCTTCGGCTTTTTCCTTTTTTCTTAAAATTGAGTGTTTGCTAAGAAACATAGCAGTAAAACCTACTAATAATATGAAAGGCAGCCTATTCTTTGCTAAGCCGTCTTAGTTCTGATATGGATAAAATAAGACGCTAACTTTTTATTCTGCCTTCTGTGTATGTTATGTAGATTGTATTAACAAAGCCTATACCATCGTTGTTTATTTTATATTGCAATATTGTGAAATCATTTTCTTTGTCATAATAATAAATTTCGTTGTCATATTCTATTTTTTCCAAAGATTGTAAATATCTATCAATTAAAATATTAACTTCGTCAGATTGTTTTAATGTTTTTAATTTTGCGGTATAAGCATCCATTCCGCCTGTTCCTCTATAATAAGAATATTTGGGAATCGGAATGTTGACGCCGCTAACAAAATCAGAAGTATATTTCGTTTCAAAGAAAGTTTTGTTGAAAGACAGTATTGCCGTTGTTAGCAAAGTGCATAAAACAATTACAATCACTATTAGTAAAAAAACCATCTTTTGTCTTTCTTTTCGTTTAATATATTTGTTATAGCTCATCATGGTTTCTGACGATAAATGTTCTATGTTATTTTCTTTTATTCTTTCTCCTTTCAGTAATTCGTTTATGGTTATATCTAATTCTTTGCAAAGGGGTTCAAATAGTGAAACATCCGGAAGACCGCGACCGTTTTCCCATTTAGAAACAGCTCTGTCGGTTACTTTTAATTTGTTGGCTAATTCCTTTTGTGTCATATTTTTTTCTTTTCGAAGTTCGGCGATAAATCTCCCTATTTTTTCTTGGTTCATAAACAACATCTCCTCGCAAAAATTATAGCATAAAAATGCGGCAAATACACCAAACGAAACGTAGAGTTCGAGAAAATCTATGTTGTTTATCAGAATTAGTTTAATTATATCAAATAAATGTGGAATATTCCACCGGCTGCCTATTGACCTCAAGATGAGGAAAATAGGCGGCTTTTTTGTTTGAAGAAAATTTTTCAGAAATTTTAAAAAACACCCCAAAAAACGCTCTCCCGGTTCAAACAAGTGAAGGGATTAATTCCGAAACGCGAAAACGGAATCCCTTCACTTGTTCTTTGAAAACTGAATATACAGGTCACTAAGACTTTATTTATGATGATAGCCACCTTATCGGGTACGCCGGGACTTCTGAATTTCAGAACAGCGAGAATTCCCGATATATAGTTCTTTTTTATTTAGACTTTTTTTAAAGCACCGTACTATTCAATTACATTTTTTATTTCTCCCAATTGTGCGCTTTGGGGGGATTGGGGCAGTTCATGCAGTTTGTTGTTCTGTACTGCGGTTTGCACCAGCGGACGGCGTTTTTTATAACCATTTGAATCGTGGGATTTTTAAACGTCGGATATGTTTCGTGTCCAGGCTGGAAGTAGAAAACTCTGCCGTTTCCTCTCGTCCATGTGCATCCCGAACGGAAAACCTCTCCGCCCGTGTACCAGCCCATGAATACTATATCATCGGGGGTCGGGATGCCGAACGGCTCGCCGTATGTTTCGTCTGCGGGAAGCTCGAAATATCTGTCGATTCCTCTTGCAATCGGATGATACGGAGCACTGACCCAAACCCTCTCCATGTCGTCGGATTCTCTCCATATAAGAGAGCACGAAGTACCCATAAGGCGCATAAACGGCTTTGACTTATGCGCTGAGTGAAGGAAAATCGCGCCCATGCCGTTGAGTACGGCTTCCTGTACCATCTCGGCGACTTCGTCGGGAACCTTGTCGTGTCCGCAGTGACCCCACCAGATGATAACATCGGTGTCGTCGAGTATTTCCTTTGTAATACCGCAGTTTTCGTCGTCAAGCGTTGCGGTTTTTACCTCGATATCGTCCTCTTTCGAGAGAAATTCGGCAATTGCCTTGTGAATTCCGTCGGGGTAAATCCTGCTTGCCTCACAGTCGGACGCTTTTTCGTGTATAAATTCATTCCATACAAGTACCTTTATCATAATAATAAAAGCTCCTTTTTCTAATATTGTATTTGATAGAATTGTATCACATTTTAATATGTCAATTCAAGACGTGATTTATAAAATATATATATTGAATTATTAATATTAATATGGTATTATAAGTCTAACTTTGTACTTATCGAGGGATGATAATGGGTAAAGGTCAGAGAGAAAAGGGAATCGTCCTGTCGTATGTAAACATGGCGGTTAACTTTGTTATAGGTATTGTTTTTACTCCGTTTATGCTGAGAGTTTTGTCCGATTCCGAATACGGACTTTATTCGATAGCTTCTTCCGTCGTCGCATATTTGTCCCTTCTTGATTTGGGACTCGGCAATTCGATGATTCGTTTTACGGCAAAATACCGGGCGCAGGGCGATAAAGAGGGCGAAGAACGTATAAACGGAATGTTCTTTTCGATGTTTGCGGTTTTGGGCGTCGTATCGCTGATTGTAGGCGTGGTTTTGTGCTTTAATATGGACATATTCTTTAAACGGACGTTCACTCCGGATGAGCTGCACAGAGCTAAGGTTATATTTCTCATTTTACTCGTAAATACATGCGTGTCTCTCGTAACAACGGCGTTCTCCGCTATAGTCAATTCCAACGAGCGTTTCGTTTTCAACCGTACGTTCAATCTTGTTACAAATATTATAAAGTATTCGGCAGAGGCTATTGTTCTTGCGAGCGGATTCCAGTCCGTGGGAATGACGGTTGCCGCCGTCACTGTTTCTATAGCGTCAAAAGCCGTGCCGATGTGGTACTGTTTTAAGGTTATAAAGGCGAAATTCAGATTTGATAAATTTGATAAAGAGGTTTTTAAATCGATAATAAATTATTCGTTCTTTATATTTATAAATATTCTTGTCGAACAGCTTTACGCTAATACCGATAAGATTATACTGGGTTCCGTTATCGGCACTGTTGCCGTAGCTGTATATCAGGTTTCCGCAAACCTGCAAAAGGATTTCAGCCAGTTTTCTGCGTCTATCGGAGGCGTTTTTCTGCCGATGCTCACGGCAAAGGTTACGAAAAAAGCCCCGATGGAGGAGATTTCAAAGATATTTTTACGAGTATCGAGAATTCAGTTTATAGTTCTGTCTCTTATTTTCTGCGGGTTTGTTCTGTTCGGAAAGTCGTTTATTTACTACTGGGCGGGTGAAAGCTACGTCGGTGCGTACTCGATAACACTTGTGCTTATGGCTCCGTCGATTATCCCGCTGTCGCAGAGTCTCGGCGTTACTCTTTTGCAGGCGATGAACAGGCACAGGATAAGGTCGATAGTATACCTGCTGATTTCGATATTCAACGTTGCGGTAAGCATTCCTCTTGCGATGAAATGGAGCGGATTCGGTGCGGCAATCGGTACGGCTATCGGAAATCTCCTCGGTCAGATAATGTTTATGAATTATTATTACTATAAAAAGATCGGACTTAATATACCCGGCTATTGGAAAAACGCGTTAAAAATTGCGGTTGTTATGGCGGGACTTACATGTGCAGCCGGCGTTGTAATGCACTATGTTTATAAACAGAGCATACCGAACATGCTTATCGGAATAGTTCTGTTCGTTCTTGTTTATATGCCCGTTGCCTGGTTCCTCATTCTCAACGACGAGGAGAAGCAGATGGTCAGAGTAGTGACCGATAAAATAAAATCAATATTTAATCGTAAAAAAGTAAAAGCGGAAAAAAGCTGATATAACAGTATTTTTGCCCCTGCATCAATGCGGGGGCTTTCTTTTTCGATTTGTAATAATATATAAAATAAATCACGGCTTTTGACAGATAATGATAAAATACGCGAAAATACAAATTAATTTCGTTTTGCTATTGAAAAATCGACAGAATAAGTTACAATATATATGTAATATATTTTTTACGTTATAATTGTTTTTTGGAGGTATTGTTACATGCCGGATTTGAGTCAGGAGCTTACAAATATACCGGTCGGACCGCTTGGTATCGTCGCGCTGCCCGGATGTGAGGAGTTGGCAAAAAAAGTTGACGATTACATTGTATCATGGAGACGCGACCAGGTCAGCGAACACAAAACGTCGATAGCGTTTTCGGGTTATCAGAAGGACAGCTACCTGCTTGACTGCCGTTTCCACAGATTCGGAACGGGAGAGGGCAAGGCCGTTTTTCATGAGTCCGTAAGAGGTTACGATTTGTATTTTATCGTCGACGTGTTTAATTACGGAGTTACGTACAACATGTACGGCAAGGATTTCCCCACATCGCCCGACGATCACTATGCGAATCTTAAACGCGCTATTGCCGCAACGGCAGGTAAGGCGAGACGTCTTAATATTATCATGCCCATGCTTTACGAGGGCAGACAGCATAAGCGTACCGCACGCGAATCTCTCGACTGCGCTCTTGCGCTTCAGGAGCTTTGCAATCTTTACGGAGTGGAGAACATAATCACGTTCGACGCTCACGACCCGAGAGTTCAGAACTCGATTCCCAACAAGGGATTTGAAAATGTTACAACCACCTATCAGATGATAAAGGCTCTTGTTAAAAATGTTTCCGATCTTGTTATTAACAAGGATAAGCTCATGATTATTTCTCCCGACGAGGGCGGACTCGGCAGATGTATATATTATTCTACCGTTCTCGGCGTTGAACTCGGTATGTTCTACAAAAGGCGTGACTACTCGGTAATCGTAAACGGCAGAAACCCGATACTGGCTCATGAATTTCTGGGCGACAATGTAGAGGGAAAGGACGTCATTGTTGTTGACGATATGATATCCTCAGGTGATTCGATGCTCGAGGTTGCATCAAAGCTCAAGGAACTCAAGGCAAACAGAATCTTCGTCTGTTCTGCGTTCGGACTTTTCTGCAACGGTCTTGACGCGTTTGATAAGGCTTACGCGGACGGGCTTATAAACGGTATATTCACCACGAATCTTATTTACCGCTCGCCGGAGCTTCTTAAAAGAGACTGGTTCTTTGAGGTCAATATGTCAAAGTACGTTGCGCTTCTTATCGATACTCTTAATAACGATAAGTCGCTAAGCGAACTTTTAAGTCCTGTTGACAGAATTGAATCCTATCTTGCAAAATACGCGCACAGAGAGTAATTAATTACGACAATAAAGCCGCCCGACAGTTTTCGTCGGGCGGCTTTTTTGTAACGGAGATAATTTATATATTAATCTGCTTTATTCTGTTTTCTTAATTCAAGCTCTCTGTCGATTTCAGCCATTTCCGCGCTTTTTTTCTCGATAAGGCTCTTATTGTGCAAGGTGATGAGCTTAGACTGTGTAAGAGTAAGCATATGCTCAATTTCGACTATTTCGTCGTCAAGCGTATTTCTTCTGTACTCAAGCATCGCCGTGCTTATATTCTTAATGTTCTCCATAAATAGCACCTCACAGATAGTTTATAAACAGTTAATACTCTGTTCATTAATTGTATTATAAGACGTTTTGAATGTGATGTCAATACTTTTTATATAAAAAACTGTATAAACTGCACAAGATAAACAGAAGGGTGTGAATTGTTTATTAATGTGTTTTTATTTTATCTTACAATAATTAATAAACAGTTTATATTTAGTTCTCGGAATGTTTTTATATTTCGTTTATACTTTAAGACAAAATAACAGACAAATGTCTCTTACTGCATTGAGAGTGCAATTATATATTACGAGTACAATTTTATGAGGTGTTTTTTATGTTTGATTTTAAAAGCGTTCCGATACCGGATTATTCGCGCAAAGAGGATTGGGTCAACAGCATTACTCACATGATAGGCGTTCCGTTTGCGATTTTTGCGCTCGTTATGTGCATTACAAGGTGCGTCAGCCTTTCACATTTCGGATTTATTCCCGCTGTTATTGTTTACGGCATAACGATGATTATTCTGTATGCTTCGTCCGCGACGTATCACGGATTTAATCCGTCGTTTCCGAAAAAGGTATTAAGAGTAGTTGACCACTCGGTTATTTTTCTGCTTATCGCCGGTACGGTTACTCCGTTTTCTCTCGTTGCAATTAAGGCTGTTAATTTAAAAATGGGCATAGCAATCTGCGCGTCGGAATGGATTCTGGCGGCTTTCGGTATTTTGTTTACGTTTATGAATCAGGAAAAGTTCAAGGTTATACAGATGATAATGTATATTGCGATGGGCTGGGCTGTCGCTATCGGCTTTGCCTGCGTATATAAATTCAGCGAGCTCGGAAAAATGAGCGTTATCTTTATTCTCGGCGGAGGGGTTGCGTACACTGTCGGCGCGATACTTTACGGAATCGGCAAAAAGGTCAAGTACATTCACAGTGTATTTCATGTTTTTATTCTCGCGGGTTCCGTGCTTCAGTTCGTGGGAATATATAAATATATGCTCGCCATGTAAATTATGTTGCAAATTGTAAACGTTTCTGATACTATATGTATAGATATTTATATACATTTGTATCGGGGGCGTTTTTTATGAAAAAAATATACGACGTATTTAATATTCTTTGGAAACAGACGGCAAAAAGCGACGCGAAAACCCATGCCGGAGATGTAAAGCCCGACGGAGTTATCGAAGAAAATGATTTTTACTATACGGACGACGGGAATCACTATCATAAGCTGGATGTGTATTATCCCGACGACGGGGGAGTAAAGCACCCCGTTATTATTGACATTCACGGCGGCGGATGGATGTACGCCGATAAAGAGCTTAATAAAATGTACTGCCTTAATCTTGCTAAAAAAGGCTATGTCGTATTTAATATAAGCTACCGTCTCGTTCCCGAAACAACGGTCGACGGACAGCTTCGGGATATCGCTCTTGCGTTTAAATGGATAAAAAAACATCTGCATGATTTTCCGTGCGAGGACAATAAGATACTTCTTACGGGTGACTCTGCCGGCGGTCAGCTTGCGTTTTATTCTGCGGTTCTTGCGGCAAATAAAGAGTTAAGGGAGATATTTAATGTTGAGGACGCAGGACTCGAGTTCAATGTTCTTGCACTCACGCACCCGGTTGCGTTTATGAATTCTCCCGTTATGGGTCTTTACTGCCGTTATATGTGGGGAACAGATTATAAAAAGAGACCTGAGCGTTTCTTTATGAATGCCGACGATATTATTGACTACGGCAAAATTCCGCCTACGTTTATGATAACGAGCTCAGGCGATTTCCTCGCGCTTAAGCAGACGAGACGCTTATATAAATTGTATGCGGACAAGCATCTTAAAGCTCAGCTTATGGACTGGCCGAAATACAAGGGACAGGATCTCCCTCACGTTTTCTCCGTGCTCCGTCCCGAACGCGAGGAATCGCAGAAGGCAATAGATGCCATGCTTAAATTCTATAACAGATTTATCTGAAACAGAATAAACAGTAAAAAGAGCGGTTCGTCGGAATCGCTCTTTTATGATATATTGTTTAGTTTACGGTTCTATGATTGTCATGCAGTGCGTTTACAATTTTTTATGAAATTATTATACAGCTTATATAAAATTTTGCTTATGAAAATTCATGATATGCGACAGAAGAAATATAACTGTTTATTAATCAACAATTATGTCTTATTTAAATATTAAAAAAATATTAACAAAACGTAAATATACTATTGACGAAACTGCAACACGAGACTATAATATATGCATTAGGTAGAAAATTCAGAAATTTTTGGGGTATGTTTTATGGATAAGAACGAAAAAAAACTTGTCGATGAATTAAGACATAAGGCTCACATGATGGGACCTCTTCGCGATTTAAAGGAAATGCTCAACCGCGCAGAGTCTAATTTTACCGGACGTACGGCTATTGTTGAAAAGCAGAACAAGACCGAGGTCGTATCCTATACGATAACAAGACTTGTTTCCGACGTTAACGCAGTCGGAACCGCTCTTTTGTCTATGGGACTTAAAGGCAGGCATATCGCCGTTCTCGGCGAGAACTCATACAGATGGGTAGTATCTTTCCTTGCCGTTGTGTGCGGCGTCGGAGTCGCCGTTCCGCTTGATAAAGACTTAAGCGATGACGGTCTTTCAAAACTGATGAGCAAAGCCGACGCAGAGGCTGTATTCTGCTCTAAAACTTATTATAAAACATTAAAAGAGCATATTAAAAACGACGAACGCATGAAAAACGTAATTGTATGGAATAAGAAGTACGATGACGAGGGCTTCATGACGTTCGACGAGCTTGTCGAAAAGGGCAATAAGCTTATAAAGAACGGCGACAGGTCGTATATCGACGCGGTTATCGACAATAACGCGGTTGCGGCTATCGTATTCACTTCCGGAACAACCGGAGCGAATAAAGGCGTCATGCTCTCGCATAAGAATTTTGCGACAAATGTCGACGGTATTATCGACACTATTCCGACGGAATATACCTCATTTTCGCTTCTTCCGATGAACCATGTGTTTGAATTGAGCTGTAACATATTTACCGCGCTTTACATGAACGCAACGATTTATGTAAATGACAGCCTAAAGAATATTCTTCCCAATATTCAGCTTTTCAAACCCGACGCAATGAATGCCGTTCCGCTTGTTTTAGAGGGTATTTATAACGGTATATGGGCTGCGGCTAAGGAGAGGGGCAAAGCCGAACCGCTAAAAAAGCTTGTTAATCTAAGTAATAAATTAAGAAGTCACGGTATAGATTTGAGAAAGGTTCTGTTCGCTTCGATAAGAAAGAATTTCGGCGATAAATTCCCGACGCTCGTCTGCGGAGGCGCTCCGTCGAGAGCCGACTATGTTTCGGGACTCGGCGACTTCGGATTCAGAGTCTATAACGGCTACGGTCTTACGGAATCGTCGCCGACGGTAACTCTCAATATGCATGCGGACGACGACCCGACATCCGCGGGATTTGCGTTCCCGAAGTCGAAATTTATAATTCACGACCCGGACGCGGACGGCATAGGCGAAATTTGGATTAAGGGCGATAACGTAACGCAGGGGTACTATAAAGATCCCGAGGCTACGGCGGAGTCGTTCGAGGACGGATGGTTCAAAACGGGCGACTACGGCAGAGTTACAGATAAAGGCGAGCTGTTCGTTTCGGGCAGAAAGAAAACGCTTATCATTCTCGACAACGGCAAAAACGTATTTCCGGAGGATATCGAATTTTTTGTAATGGATAATTTAAGCTGGATAAGAGAAGCCGTTGCGCTCGAACTCGAAAAGGAGATAAGAGGCAGAACGGAAAAGGTTATCGGTCTTGCGGTTTACGTAGAGCCGTCGGATTTTGATAATATGAGCGAAAAGGAGATAAAAGAAAAAGTCGAAAAGGACATCTTCGCTCTTAACCGCCGTCAGCCGTCGTATAAAAAGGTTCAGGATGTTGCGGTAGTAACAAAGGAATTTCCGAAGAATTCGACGAGAAAAATCATCAGACAGAATGTAGCCGACAGCTACGAAAGCTATAAACAGTAAAAGGAGAGGTTTAAATATGCTTGAAAGACTTAAAAAGCTTATATGTCAGTATGCAAATATCAAGCCCGAGGAGATAACGGGCGAGACGAATATCAGATCCGACCTGGGACTCAATTCGCTCGAACTCGTCAATCTCGCAGTAGCAATCGAAGACGAATTCGACGTTGAGATTCCCGACAGAGCCGTTGCGGGTATCGAGACTGTCGATGACGTTATCGCTCTGCTTGAAGAGTACGTTGAAAACTGATTATTTTAATATTACGCGCCGTTTTCGATTTTTCGCAAAACGGCTTTTTTTATATTGAAATAACGGCTTAAATAATGTAAACTGTTATTAATATTGATAATAATAAGGAGCTGTTATGGATAAAAAATATAAATATTCCCTCGGAGTCGATATCGGCGGTACAAAATGCGCCGTAATTCTCGGCAGGGGAGAATTTGTTTCTACGGACGGATTTATTTTAGACAGAACAGCATTCCCGACCGAAAAGGAACGCGGATGGAAATGTGTTGTAAACGATATTATAAATTCAATAAAGGAAATTGCCGATAAAAACGGAGTCGATACGGAAAACGACGTCGTCGGCATGGGAATCAGCTGCGGAGGGCCGCTCGACAGTAAGCGCGGACTTATACAGTGTCCGCCGAATCTCCCCGACTGGGACAACGTTCCGATAGTCGATATACTCGAAAACGAGTTTAAAGTAAAGACTTATTTGCAGAACGACGCTAACGCATGCTCGGTTGCGGAGTGGAAATTCGGAGCGGGCAGAGGATGCCGTAACATGATTTTTTTAACGTTCGGAACGGGACTCGGAGCCGGGCTTATTCTCGACGGAAGGCTTTACTCCGGCACAAACGGCATGGCGGGAGAGGCAGGGCATATCAGACTTACCGATTCGGGACCTCTCGGCTATTCAAAATACGGCTCGTTCGAGGGCTGGTGCTCGGGCGGAGGAATTAAGAATCTCGCCGAAATTATGAGGGAAAACACTGATTTTGAGGATTCCGAAATATTAAAGGATAATATTGAGCTTACCGCCGCCAATCTTGCAAAATACGCAAAGAACGGGGACAAATTCTCGCTTAGCGTTTACGATAAATGCGGAGAAATGCTCGGCAGGGGGCTTAGTATTCTTATCGATATATTAGCTCCCGAAAAAATAGTTATAGGCAGTATATTTGCCCGAAGCGGTGAACTGCTCAAGGAAAAAATGTATGAGAGTATAAAGAAAGAGTCGCTTAGCGTTATTTCAAATGCCTGCGAAATCGTACCCGCCGAGCTGGGCGACAGGATAGGCGATTTTGCCGCGCTGTCGCTTGCATTTCCATAAAGGAGAAAAAGACATGAGCGTTAATGAAATATTTGAAGAGCTGTTTGACAGATATCCGGATTTGTCCGTCTGCCGTGACGATATAAAAAAGGCGTACGAATTAATGTGTGTATGCTATGAAAACGGCGGAAAAATCATGATATGCGGCAACGGAGGCTCCGCAGCCGACAGCGAGCATATTGCGGGTGAGCTTCTCAAGGGATTTAATTCAAAAAGAGAATTAAGCGATGAGGATAAATCTAAATTCGAAGATAAAACCGTCGCGGATAACCTACAGTACGGACTGCCCGCTATTTCTCTTGTAAGTCAGACGGGACTCATGACCGCGTTTATGAACGACGTAAGCCCCGAAAACGTATTTGCCCAGCAGGTCTACGCTTACGCTTCGAACGAAAACGACGTGCTTATCGCATTGAGTACGTCGGGTAATTCGAAAAATGTCGTAAATGCCGTAATTACCGCGAGGGCAAAGGGAATTAAAACAGTTTCGATAACGGGAAAATCGGGCGGAAGGCTCGATTCCTTATGCGGCGTTACGATTAAAACGCCTTCTGACAGAACATTCGTAATTCAGGAATACACACTGCCCGTATACCACGCGCTGTGCGCAATGACGGAAGCTTATTTTTTCGATAAATAATGAGGTGAATTTATGTTTTATAATAAAAATAAAGAAGCTTACCTTTCCGATTCTATTTTTAAGAATCCTACGAGCGAATACAGAGGTACTCCGTTCTGGGCGTGGAACTGCAAACTCGAAGAGGACGAGCTTATTCGTCAGATAGATGTCTTTAAAGAGATGGGCTTCGGCGGATTCCACATGCACGTTCGTACGGGACTTGCAACAAAATATCTTTCCGACGAACACATGAACGCCGTTTCTTCCTGTGTTGAAAAAGCGAAAAAAGAGAACATGCTCGCCTATCTATATGACGAGGACAGATGGCCGTCGGGATTTGCGGGCGGTTATGTAACCGGTAATGAAAAATACAGGGCGAGATGTCTCGTGTTCACTCCCGTTTCTAACGCCGAAGCGGGTGACGGAATTAACATAAACGATTCGAGAGCCGAGGGAGGCAGAAGCGGAAACGGAAGGTTAATCGCTTGCTACGACGTAAGCCTTGATTCGGACGGATATCTCGATTCATACAAAAGAACAGATGAAAATACTCCCGCAAAGGGCGTAAAATGGTATGCTTATCTTGAAGTACATACCCCGTCGGCATGGTTTAACAATCAGACGTACGCAGACACGCTTAATAAAGAAGCTATCGAAAAGTTCATTGAAATAACTTATGAAACGTATAAAAAGCATGTAGGAGATGAATTCTCGAAAACGATTCCGTCAATATTTACAGACGAGCCCCAGTTTACGAGAAAGAATACGTTAAAGAATTCAACGGATAAGTCCGACGTCGTTATCCCCTGGACGGACGATATTCCCGAGACGTACAAGGCGTGTTACGGCGACGATATTCTCGACAGTCTGCCCGAGCTTTTCTGGGAAAAAAAAGACGGCGTATCTGTCGTAAGATATCATTATCATGACCATATTTCTGAGCGTTTCGCCTCCGCTTTTGCCGATACGTGCGGTAAGTGGTGCAGGGAAAACGGAATCGCGCTCACCGGACATATGATGGAGGAGCCGACATTAATGAGTCAGACGGCCGCTCTCGGCGACTGTATGCGTTCGTACAGAGGATTTGATATCCCCGGTATTGACATGCTCTGTCATAATTACGAGCTTACCACGGCGAAGCAGGCGCAGTCTGCCGTCCGCCAGTACGGCAGGGAGGGTATGCTCTCCGAGCTTTACGGCGTAACCGGATGGGACTATGATTTCAGACACCATAAAATTCACGGAGACTGGCAGACGGCTCTCGGAGTTACGGTGAGAGTTCCGCATCTTGCATGGGTTTCAATGGAGGGCGAAGCAAAGCGCGACTATCCCGCGTCGATAAATTATCAGTCCCCATGGTATAAGGAATATAAATATATAGAGGATCACTTCTCCCGTGTACATACCGCGATGACGAGAGGAAAGCCTGTTGTCAGGGTCGGCGTAATTCACCCCGTCGAAAGTTTCTGGCTTCATTTCGGACCAAATGATAAAACAGCTCTCAAGCGTCAGACTCTTGATTCGAATTTTCAGACGTTTACTCGCCGGATGCTCGACGGAAGCGTTGATTTTGACTTTATATGCGAATCGCTTCTGCCCTCGCAGTGCGAAAAGGGTTCAGCCCCTCTGAGAGTCGGAAAGATGTCGTATGATGTTATTATAGTTCCCGGATGCGAAACCTTGAGAGACACGACTTTTGAAAGACTCGAAAAATTCAAGGCGGACGGCGGCAGACTCGTTATTATGGGCAGTGCTCCCGTATATGAAAACGCGGTTAAAACCGACAGGGGAGCAAAGCTTTCCGACGGAGCTGTCAATATTGCGTTCGACAGATCTTCTCTTCTTGACGCGCTCGACGACGTAAGGGATGTTACAATAAGGGATATTGACGGTACGCTTACCGATAATTTGATATACCAGTTAAGACGCGACAACGGCTGCGACTGGCTGTTTATCGCTCATTCGTCCGATCCCGATACGTTCGACGCCGTAATTTACGACGATGTTTCGATAACCGTACCCGGACATAAAACCGTTTACGTTTACGATACGTTAAGCGGTGAAATAAGAAAAGCCGATTACAGGTATAAGAATAATACTACCGTAATAACGCATAGAATTCACTCATGCGATTCTCTGTTATTAAAACTCGAAAACAAAAAGAGCGAATGTGCTTTTATTCCCGACAAAAAGAGCGAGGGCAGGATTTACCTGCTTAACGAATTTGTCGATTATGAATTGAGTGAAAAGAACGTCCTTCTGCTCGATATGGCTCAGTTCAGGGTTGACTCGGGCGAATGGCAGGAGCGAGAGGAAATTCTGCGAGCGAACAACAAGGCGCGCCTTGCAATCGGGCTTAAAGAGCAGACGGGCAACGTTGCTCAGCCGTGGGTTATGGGAGAAGCGAAAAACGAGCATACAATCTCATTCAGATTTACCGTTCACTCCGCAATTCAAGTTAAAGACGCTCTCTTTTCCGTCGAAAACGCAGAGAGTGCTGAAATAACCGTAAACGGCGAAAAAATCGATAACACGCCCGTCGGATTCTTCTGCGACAGGTCGATAGATACCGTAAAGCTCCCCGAGCTTCATAAAGGCGATAATATAATAGAGCTTACCCTGCCGTTAGGTGAGACGACGAGCGCGGAGTGGTGCTATATTCTCGGCGATTTCGGCGTTAAAGTCAGCGGAACATACTCGGAAATAATTGAAAGAAGCGAAAAGATTTCGTTCTCAGATCTTGTAAATCAGGGATTCCCGTTCTACGGCGGAGCGATTACATATAAATTCGACGTAGAGACGAAGAACGGATTTATGGATATTAATATCCCGCTTTACAAGGGTGCGGTTATGAAAGTGTTTGTCGACGGAGAGGACAGGGGATATATATGCTATTCTCCGTTCGAGCTTTATGTTGACAAGCTGTCCGACGGAGTTCATAAGGTCGAAATTAAGCTGTTTATTCACAGATACAACTGCTTCGGTGCGGTTCACAATACGTATGAAAATCACTCTCACTACGGTCCCGACGGCTGGCGTACAAAGGACTGGCACTTCAGTTACGAATACATTTTACGCAGAACGGGCATATATTCCTCGCCAAGAATTAAAGTTTAAAAATTAAATTGAAAAAAGAGACTCTTTCGACGGAGGCTCTTTTTTTGTGATACGCCGTTAAATTAATCGTCAAAAAGGATGAAAATGTAAACGGATTGTAAATTTATTAATATATATTCGACAAATGTAACAAAATTTACGCCGAAATTAAAAAATATTTAATATATTCACAAATTGTTAATTGCAATTCAGTTTATATTCAGTTAATATTTCTATGAAAGGGCGTGTACTTATGATAGATGTTAAGAAATTACCGAGAGCCGAAAAGGCGTCCGATGTAGGCGTGGATTCAGATGTTGTCCGCGAGTTTCTCGACGTTCTCGATTCGAAGAAGCTCAATATGCACTCCGTTATGGTTTTAAGACACGGCAAGGTTGCCGCCGAGTGTTACTGGGCTCCGTATAAAGCGGACAAGCCCATGTCTATGTTCTCATTTTCAAAGGGAATTACGGCAACGGCGATAGGCATAGCCGTCGGCGAGGGACTTTTGTCGCTTTCGGATAAGATGATAGATTATTTCCCGTTCGAGTGTAAAACAAAGAGAGACCGCGAGCGTTATGCTAAGGTCACGGTTTATGACGTTATCACGCACAGAAGCGGTAAGAAAATTCCCGTTATCTATGACAGCCAGGAAAACAGATGGGACGAGCTTTGGCTCAACGCTCCGTTCAAGGACGAGCCGGGTACGAAGTTTAATTATTTAAGCGAGAATACGTATATGCTTTCAAAGCTTCTTACAAAGCTTACCGGGCAGACGGTTTCGGAATATCTTACGCCGAGACTGTTCGAGCCGCTCGGAATCGACGTTCCGTTTTGGGAAAAGGATCACGACGGCTGCGACGCAGGCGGATGGGGAGCATTCATGACGATTGAGGATATTGCAAAAATCGGACAGTGCTACCTGCAGCACGGTGAATGGAACGGCAGACAGCTTATCCCCGCAGACTGGATTGATCAGGCAACCGAGCCTCACGTAACAAAGATTCCGTCGATTTTTAATAAGAACACGGGCTACGGCTACCAGCTTTTCGTTCAGCCCGAGAGAGGCACGTATTCCTTCAACGGTCTTTACGGTCAGTTTGTAGTCGTTTACCCCGAATATGACGCGGTATTTGCGTGTACCTCGGGAGAATGCGATGAGAATACGTTTATTCATGTTCTCAACGAGTATTTCCCAAAGGCGTTTCAGTCGGGTAAAATGCCCGAAAACGACAATGAGCTTTCAGCCGCCGTTGCACACAGAGCCGATCCCTATGTTGCAAAGGCTGTCAGAAATGAGAGCAGGGAGCTTTATCTTAAAAACAAGCATATAAAAATAGAGGGCGAGAATTCATACGCGGGAATTATAGGTCCCAGCACGACGTTCATGCTTTCAAAGCGTTCCGGGTGTATTAACGACATTTGTCTTGATTTTGAGGGCGATGTGCTTAAAATGTCGTTTGTCGAGTCCGACTGCGGTGAACAGACTATTGATGTCGGTCTTGCGGGCGAACGTCTTTACTCGGAAATTATGATTTCGGGTATAGGATTCGAGGTTGCTTCGAGCGCGACATGGAACGAAAACGGCGACGAGCTGACCGTTACGATAGTTCCTCTCGGTTCCGCGCAGGAGAGAATATTGAAGTTTACTTTCGACGGTGAAAACGTTAGAATTAAAGCGTATGCTAATCCCGGATTTTACGAGCTGTTCAACTTTTATCTCATGTTCAACGGCGTAAAGGCAGTTCCTCCCCTTAAGGTTGTGACAAAGCTTTTCGGCGTTTATGCGGATCATATGTATAACCCGAATTATAAGGGTACAATAGAGCTTGATTAAATAAGGAAGCGCAGTCCGGTTTGCTTGCCGTGACTGCGCTTGATTTTATTTAAAATACATATAAAGCTGACATTTTATCATGCCGTTATATAATTTACGCCGTTTGTCGGCTTTTCTGCCGAAACAGCTTTCGAAATCCTCGTCCGCCGTTATGATGCTGTAGCTCCAGCCCTTCTGCGGGGTCAGAACCCTGCCCATATCACGGTACAGACGTTCGGCTTCTTTTAAATCCATAAGTCTTTCGCCGTACGGGGGATTGATTATGACAGTTCCTTTTTCGGTCTTGCGTTCAAAATCGCGGATATCGCGTTTTTCGAATGTGATAAGGTCTCCGACTCCCGCGCGTTTTGCGTTCATTTTAGCTATTTCGAGCGCGTGAGAATCAATATCGGAGCCGTACGCATGAAACGGGATGTCGTGCTTTTCAAGGCTTTTTGCTTCTTCACGTTCCTCTTTCCACACCTCGGGCGGAATCTGATTCCACTGCTCTGCCGTAAAATGCCTGTTTACGCCGGGGGCTATGTTTTTAGCCATCATTGCTCCCTCGGTCAGAATAGTTCCCGAACCGCACATCGGGTCATAGAGTGTGTGATAATCTCTTAAATGCGAAAACGAACACATGGCGGCGGCGAGCGTTTCCTTTATCGGAGCCTCGTTCGCGGCGGGTCTGTAACCGCGCTTGTGAAGTCCCGCGCCCGAGGTGTCTATAAGCAGGGAAACCTTGTTTTTCATTATTGAAAACTGAACCTGATACAGCGCGCCGGACTCGGGAAACCATTCTATGTGATACGTCTGTTTAAGCCTTTCTACCATGGCTTTTTTTATTATCTTCTGACAGTCGCTTACGCTGAAGAGGTCGGAATTGAGCGAATAGCCCTTAACGGGGAAGCGGTCTGTTTTTCCTATCCAGCGTTCCCACGGCATAGCCTTTGTGCCCTGAAACAAATCCTCGAAGCTGTGCGCCTCGAACGTTCCGACAAAAACCTGTATTCTTTCGCTGAAGCGCGAGCGGATGTTCGCTCTTGCAAGTATATGCTCATCGCCCGAAAACAGAACTCTTCCGTTTTCGCTTACAACGTCAAGCGCGCCCATATCGCGAAGCTCGTTTGCAATCGGTGCTTCAAGTCCCAGCAGGCAGGGAACGGCAAATTTTATGTTCAAAATTATTCTCCTTGTGAATTAAAATACGGTGTTTCTCAATATTGAATTTACTCTGTCGGGGCAGTCCGTTATGAGCCCGTCGACTCCGCATTTAACCATGTATTTAATCATTCTTTCCGAATCTATTGTCCAGACGTTTACTTTTAATCCCGCGTTATGCGCTCGCTTTACATACTCCTTTGTAACGTAGCAGTACATTGGGTGAAGCGCATAGCATCCGATTTTTTCGGCAAAATCGAACGGTCTGAACCACATTTTGAGCATGTCCTTCGAATTCGGACTGTATAAATACGCCGTACGGCAGTCGGGGTCGATCTCCTTTGCCTTTATAAGAAGCTTGTAATCAAAGCTTGAAATTATCAGACGGCTTGAAAGATGATGATTTTTAACGGCTTCAATCGTTTTTTCGACGATGCCCTGTTCGCCGTTTTTAGGAGATTTCAATTCTATATTGATAATCTTTACATCGCCCTTGTCCGCTGTGTCGAGAAATTCGTCGAGCGTAGGAATCCTCGTTTCTGCGAAACGGGGAGAAAAGTACGAGCCGAAGTCAAGCTTTCTTATATCCTCAAATTCATAGGATGAAATATTGCCCATTCCGTTTGAAGTGTCGTTTACGGTGTAATTGTGACAGATAACGGGTACGCCGTCCTTTGTAAGGTGAATATCCGTCTCGAATCCGTCAATGCCCAGTTCGATTGCACGCTCAAACGCGGGAATCGTATTCTGCGGGGCGTATTTGTTTGCTCCTCTGTGTGCTATAACTTTAATTTCGGACATTTTAATCCCTCCAATTCAATATAATATCATATTATCACGTTTTTTTAAACACATTTTTACATTTTCTTTTGAATTGATTTGACTTTTTTTCAAGCGGTGATATAATTAATGTGCAATCAGTTTATCGGAGGATATAAACATGGAATACAAAATGAAAATTGCGGGTCTTGACAGAAGCCTGCCTTTGTGCAAGCTCAACGATGACCTTTATATCGGTGCGTTCGTTATTTTCGGCGACGCGGAGCTGACCGTTGCATGCGCCGAGGAGCTTTTAAAGCGCGCGCCGGAGTATGATTATCTTCTCACGGCAGAGGCTAAGGGTATTCCCCTTATTCACGAGATGGCGCGTCAGCACGGGGATAAAAAATACTTTGTCGCAAGAAAGAAGCCAAAGCTTTACATGACGGGTGTTCTTGAGGTCGACGTTCACTCTATTACCACCGCGTCAGAGCAGAAGCTGTATCTTGATACAGCCGACGCCGCTTTGATGAAGGGCAAGAAAATTCTTATCGTCGACGATGTTATTTCTACCGGAGAGTCGCTTCACGCGCTTGAAACTCTCGTAAAAGAGACGGGCGCGGAAATCTGCGGACGTATGGCTATCCTTGCAGAGGGCGATGCGCAGGACAGAAAAGACCTTATTTATCTTGAAAAATTACCGCTGTTTAATGCAAAAGGCGAGATTATCGGCTGATAATGTTGCGTTAATGTTGTACAAACGTGAATTTTTTAAATTCCTATTGATTGACGGCGCATTATAATGTAAAATAAAAGAGTAAAGAATTATACATTGAAAGGAGTTGGAAATATGGCAGATTTAATCGATATCTTCTGCTGGCTTCTCAGCCTCCTTAAGCAGATTCTCGGTTGTTTCATCGACGCAGGTTTCATTGATGACGTTACCGGTAAACTTAAAGAGTTCGCTTCTTCAAAATTCGGCGCATGATTAAAAATTGAAGTAAATACCGCGGCGACCCTCACGGGGGTTGCCGTGATGTTTTGTAAAGGAAAAATTAAGATGGAATTATCCGAAAAAAAATTGTTTTTATTCGATATAGACGGTACGCTCTCCGTCGGCAATACTCTGTTTGACGGGAGCATGGATTTATTGAATTATATAGATTCTGTCGGCGGACGCGCGTATTATATTACAAATAATTCGACGAATTCGACCGACAGCTACATAGAAAAATTTGCAAGGTGGAATATAAAGACGACTGCAAATCTTTTTGTAACCGCGGGATATGTCTCAATGCTTTATTTAAAAGAGCATTTCCCCGACGAAAAAGTGTTTGTCCTCGGAACGAAGTCATACGTTAAGGAGCTTAAAAAGAACGCTCTTAACATAACCGAAACGCCCGACGACGACGTAAAATGCGTTCTCGTCGCATTTGATAACGAGCTTACGTATAAAAAGACGGAGTACGCTTGCGAGCTTCTTTCGACAAAGAATATCCCGTATCTTGCGACAAATCCCGATTTGTGCTGTCCCGCACCGTTCGGATTCATTCCCGACTGCGGTTCTATCTGCTCAATGATAGATAACTGCGTCGGCAGAGCTCCCGAGTATCTCGGCAAGCCCAATAAAATACTTGTCGATATGTGTCTTGCCGATTCGGGTTTTACAAAAGAGCAGACGCTCGTTGTCGGCGACAGACTGTATACGGATATTGCGTGCGGAATTAACGGCGGAACGGACACATGCGCCGTGCTGACAGGGGAGACGACGAGAGAGGAAATAGCCTCCTCGCAGTACAAACCGACATATACGTTCGAAAACGTAAGGGAGCTTCTCAACGCCTGTAAGCAGTAAAATGTTTTTATTATTAAATTATTTAACCCCGGCTTCGATATGAAACCGGGGTTTGATTTATTGTTTTGTGAATGTATTAATTAATACATTCCGCCGCCCTGCGCCGCTGCCATAGCCGCCGCCTGCGCCGCGTCAGCCTGGGGATCGGGCTTATCCGCAACGAGTGATTCTGTTGTAAGAACCATAGCCGCAACGGAGGCCGCATTTTGTAATGCCGAACGCGTTACCTTGGTAGGATCGAGAATACCTGCCTGCGCCATGTCTGCAAACTCTTCCGTCGCGAAGTTAAAGCCGTAGCCTTTCTTTTCGCTTCTTCTTATCGCGTCGATAATAACGGAGCCTTCAAGACCTGCGTTAGCGGCAATCTGACGGATAGGCTCTTCGAGAGCTTTAAGAACAATCTTAACGCCCGTCTTTTCGTCAGCGTCTGCGCATGAGTCGGCAAGATCGGACATTTCGTCAACAGCGTTGAGAAGAGCGACGCCGCCGCCTGCAACGTAACCCTCTTCGACGGCCGCCTTAGTAGCCGCGAGAGCGTCCTCAATACGGAGCTTCTTTTCTTTCATTTCTGTCTCGGTAGCAGCGCCTACGCGGATAACTGCGACTCCGCCTGCAAGCTTTGCAAGTCTTTCCTGAAGCTTTTCTCTGTCGAAATCGGAGGTTGTTGTCTCAATCTGACTTCTGATCTGTGCGACTCTTGCCTTGATAGCCTCGCTGTCGCCGGCGCCGTCAACAATGATAGTGTTTTCCTTGGAAATTTTAACCTGCTTTGCGCGTCCGAGCATATTGACGTCAGCGTCCTTAAGCTCAAGTCCGAGCTCGGAGGTGATAACCTCGCCGCCTGTAAGGATAGCGATATCGCGGAGCATTTCTTTTCTTCTGTCGCCGAAGCCGGGAGCCTTAACGCCGATGCATGTAAACGTACCTCTTAATTTGTTAAGAAGTATGGTCGAAAGAGCCTCGCCCTCGATGTCCTCTGCGATTATAACGAGCTTATGACCTGCTTTGAGGATGGATTCGAGCAGGGGGAGAATCTCCTGAATATTCGAAATCTTTTTATCTGTAATAAGAATGTAAGCGTCGTCGATAACGGCTTCCATCTTGTCGGTATCGGTTACCATGTAGGGGGAGATGTAGCCTCTGTCGAACTGCATACCCTCGACAACGTCGGAGTAGGTCTCACTGGTCTTTGAATCCTCAACGGTGATAACGCCGTCGGACGTAACCTTTTCCATAGCATCCGCGATGAGATTGCCGATCTGCTCGTCGGCAGCCGATATAGTAGCGATTCTTGCGATATCACTCGAAGAGGAAACGGGCTTTGAATCGGCCTTTACAGCCTCGACAGCCTTGTCGACCGCTTTCTGAATACCTTTTTTAACTACCATCGGGTTTGCGCCTGCGGCAACGTTCTTCATACCCTCTCTGACAAGAGCCTGAGCGAGAAGCGTTGCGGTTGTCGTACCGTCGCCGGCAACGTCGTTCGTCTTAACGGAAACCTCCTTGACAAGCTGTGCGCCCATATTCTCGAACGGATCGTCAAGCTCGATCTCCTTTGCGATTGTAACGCCGTCGTTGGTAATCAAGGGTGAGCCGTATTTTTTATCGAGAACTACGTTTCTGCCCTTGGGTCCCAATGTAATTTTAACGGTATTGCTTAATTTATCAATACCTGCCTGTAAAGCCTTTCTGGCTTCTTCGCCGTATATAATCTGCTTTGCCATAATAAAACGCCTCCTGAATTATTCTACAACTGCGAGAATGTCGCTCTGGCGGACAATGGTGTATTTGTCCTGTCCGAGCTTAACTTCTGTTCCGGCATACTTATTAAGTATAACCTTGTCTCCTACGGAAACTTCCATCTTTACTTCCTTGCCGTCAACGGTTCCGCCGGGGCCTACGGCTACGATCTGCGCAACCTGGGGTTTTTCCTGTGCGGACGAAGCTAAAAGAATTCCTCCCTGTGAGGTTTCCTCCGCTTCAAGGAACTGGAGAACGACTTTGTCGCCTAAAGGTTTAAGTTTCATTTTATATTCCTCCTAATCGGGTAAATAATATAATGTATAAAATATTGTTTAGCACTCGTTTTCTTTGAGTGCTAATACATATTGTAACCATTTTTTTTGAAAAATCAAGTACTTTTTGAAAATTATTAAAAAAACTTAGAAAATCGCCGACTGTTATATACGAATATTAACTGAATATAAAATATATCTACAAAAGTAAAATATTTTATAAAAATAAATATTAAAAAATTAATTGACAAATGTCGATAATTGTGCTATGCTATTTTCATATCCATTATATATTATTATGAAAGGACTGTGTCAAATATGAAAAACAAGGAAGATTTACGCATCAGAAGAACGCACAAACTGCTGTGTGACGCTATGTTTTCTCTGCTTGAGAAAAAGAGCTTCGACGATATTTCCGTTGTGGAGATATGCGACAAGGCAATGGTTCACAGAGCGACGTTTTATAAGCACTTTGAGGACAAGTATCATTTCATGGAATATGTGATGAAAGAGAAGATCAGAGAATTCTATGAGAATAATTATTCTCACGATCTCTATAACAACCCAAAGTCGTTTTTCAGAAATCTTGTGTCAAATGTAATAGATTTTATATATACCAATAAAAAAATGCTCAAAATCTCCGTTTCTCCCTCTAATAACGGCAGTTTTATAGATTCGGTACATAAAATTGTTTCTCAGGAGATTATCGGACTTCTGGAGGACTTCGAAAAGCACGGTATCGAGCTTAAAGTCCCCGCGGTCGTCGGCGCGCAGTACTTTGCCGGCGGTATTCTCTCGCTTATAAAGTGGTGGATAGTATCCGACTCTAATACTCCTAAAGAACAGGTTATCGAGTATTTCGATACGCTGATAGCCGATTATGAGGATTTTATCGTTAAAAAGAATAAATAAATTTTTTCCGTCTGTAATATCAAAGCGATATCCGTCAATAATAATGTTGAGACTTTTATAAGGAGTTGAAACGTATGCTTGACAGGATATCGCTTATTTTAGTCGTTATCGGCGCGATAAACTGGGGTTCGATAGGTCTTTTTCAGTTTGATATCGTAGCGTGGATATTCGGCGGTCAGGACGCAATCGTCAGCAGAATAATATATACTGTCGTCGCCCTCGCCGGAATATGGTGCATCTCTTTGCTTTTCAGAGAGAATGAGATGCTCAAATCCGCGTCGGACGCGCAGGGAAAAGAATAATTGAATACTTTTCCTAAATTAAAACGGAGTCTCGAAAACCGGGACTCCGTTTGATATTACTTAAATATATGGAAGAATGTGTTGATAAAAGCGAGCAGACGTTTTACGAATGCGAAGAACGGTGCGTATAAAACGCTATGTTCGTATTCCGGCACGGTTTTGTTTTCCGTATTCTTAATAACCGTAAACGTATCGTAGACGGTATCTGTATCCGTTCCGTACGTCGTGACGGTTATTTTTTCGTCGTCAAATGACAGAACGGAATACGTCGGCTCCTCCATGAATAAATAATTCTCGATATAATCGGGGATTTCATCCTCATGATTGTAGTTGCATCCCGAGGCGTTGCCCGATTCGAAATACGTTACGCCGTTTATCGGCGCGGTTCTCGCGTGGATGTGGTCGTGTCCGCTCAATACAAGGTCGATTCCGTATTTTTCAAATAACGGGGGGAGCGAGATATAGTTTGCCTTATTGTCAAACGCGTCGGGATTTATGCTGTACGCGCTCTGGTGCATCATTACAATTCGCACCGTTGCATTCGGGTACGCGGATACAGCTCTGTTTAACGTGTTTTCGTGATCCTCTTTAAGGAAATTATTTGTATTAAGGACGATAAACAGAACGTCGGAATATGAAAAATAATAGTCGTTCCCGCCGAAAGTCAGCGCGTCACCGTCGGTTATATTGGGATTGTAAAAATGATACGGGAAAAACTGCGAGTACATCTCATGGTTTCCGACAGCCGCCGCGATGGGGATTGATTTAAGCTTTTCGGGGTTTAAAAACGCGTTGTACTGCTTTTTGTTTACCGCGACGTTGACCTGATCGCCCGCGGAGAGTATGAACGCCGAATTCGTTTTTTCTGTGATTGAATTTACGGTTCTCTCCCAGCCGTATGCGTCGTCGAGCATTGCTTCCTCGGAGTTGTCTCCGCTTCTGCCTATCTGCGCGTCGGAGACAAACGCGACTTCAAAATCTTTATCGTCTTTTACAGTAAACGGTCTTGCTTTCTGTGTTTTGCCGTCGAATGTGTATTCGTAGTAATACGTTCCCTCTTTAAGACCGTTAAGAGAAACTCGGTTTACGACATACGCGATAAGCGGAGTCCTTACGCTTACAACGTCGGCGTTTACGGCGTCAGACATGTCGGCGGAAGCAGAGTATCTGAACGAATCAAACGAATGAGACACCCAGCTGAAATTGACCGACGACGAATCCGTACCCGGAGTGAGCGAAATTTTGCCCGTATCGGAAAATACGGATTGAGAATTATTAACGAAATCCTCGGGCGCGGAAACGGGATTTTTTGCAAACGCGGAGAATGAGAATATCAGCGTAAGTATTAAGGTTAACGATATGATTTTTGCCGATTTTTTCATTGTAATACCCCTTTTTTATTTAAAGATAGTCGCGGTTGAACCGCTGTTTTAATTCAATTGAGCCGTCGTTCTTCACGGTTATGACTGTCGCACCCTGCATCCATTTGCTCTCATCCCATTTTCTTAAATCGCCCATGGTGTAGGTTTCGTAACCGCTTGTCTGAACGTATACGAGCTTTACCCCGTCGTACTCTGCGCAGAAGTCGTTTACATGGTCGTGACCCGCAAATACCGCCTGCGTTGAGCCGAGCTCCTTTATAAGCGAGAACATACCGCTGTTTACGGGCGAGCATCCTATCGATTCGTACTGCGAGCCGTAGAGAATCTTCGCCTTGCCGGTCGGAACGTATTCGCCGAATTTATCAAGCCTGTTTACATTTTCGTATTCGCACAGCGGAATATGCATGAACATAAGCGACTTGAAATCGCCGTAAACGCGTCTTTGCTCCTCAATGTGATTTCTGTACCAGTTTTTCTGATTGTTTTTAAGATAGTCGTAGCCGCGCAGGTCGGAGTCGAGTCCGTTTTCGAATCTGTATTTGTCCGAAATATTTCTGCCCGAGTCGAAAAGGAAAAGACTCTGTCTTATCGAGCCGCCGCGGTTCATTATGTTTATAATATGATTGCCGTAGCCGAACAGCTCGGACGGACCGAATTTAGCAAGGCAGTGTTCGTACTGCGACATGTTTTTCATAAGAAAATATTTATGGTATTCTTTCTCTGCTCTTGCTTCGTGATTGCCGAATATGAAAGTCCAGTATACGCCCATATCTTCAAAGAGCTTTGCAAATCTTACGCCGTCTAATTGCTGATGATTTGAAAGAATGATATCGCCCGTGAATACTACGAGGTCGGGGTTTACGTCGGAGATGTTACGAACCATCATGTCGATTGTTTTGTCCCGTAATTCGGGGTCGTCCTCAAAATGCAGGTCGGTCATGGCGAGGATGACGAAATCATCCTCGGAAATCTGTCCGTCGTCGTCGAATTTTGCTATCCATACGGCGGATTCGTCCTCCATAATTCTCTCGACTTTCGAATCCATAACGGGAATTCTGCCCTTGCCGATAAGCTTTTTCGGCTGTTTTGCTCCCGAATGCGAGCCTATCGCCTTTTCAGCCGATACTATCGCTCTGATTCCGTTTTCTCTTATGACGGTTTGAAGAAACTTCATATATTAAACCCTCTTTAATATGTTTATTTTATTTATAATATCATATATATTCAGAGTTGGCAATATTAAAATTCATAATTGAATTGTAATAGAAAGTGTGATATCATTGTTTCGGTGATTAAATTGAAAAATATGAAAATGAAATACGACGTAAACGGCGAATTCAGAATAATGGTCGTCGGCGATATTCACGAAAAGCCCGTGTATGATTCGAGAAAAGATAACGCGCGTATTCTTGATTATTTAAGGCATATAAATACGGCTATTGATAAAATCCGCCCCGATATGGCGGTTATTATGGGAGATATAATAAACGCAGATACGTTTGATAAACTGAAAACCGGACTTGACAAGACTTTTGCTCCGTTTATAAACAGAAATATTCCGTTTGCCGTCGTCAGGGGAAATCACGACGGCGACGGGCAAAACGCATGGAGCGAGTACGAAAAGATTTTGCGTACGTATGATAACTGTCTGTACGTTAAGAAGGAGACCGACGGTTACGGAGATTATAACATCCCCGTATATTCTCACGACGGTAAAAGAATTGTTTCGAATCTCTGGATGCTCAATTCAAACGCTCATTCCGACGAATTCGACGGCTACGATTATGTAAAACCGGAGCAGATAGCATGGTATGAGAAAACGTCCGACGCTCTTAAAAAGAAAAACGGAGGCAAAGCGGTACCGTCGCTGGTTTTTCAGCACATGCCGGTCTGCGAGGAATACAGACTTTTAAAGGAAACGTCGGCTTTGTCAATGGTCGGGAGCGCGGTCTTTGACGATAACGAGCATAACAAAAAGTTCTACCTTCCCGATAAGTCGACGCATTTTAAGGGCTATCTCGGCGAGGCTCCCTCGTCGAGCGAATATAACAGCGGACAGTTCGAAAGCTGGCTTAAACAGGGCGACGTAATGGGCGCGTTTTTCGCCCACGACCACATCAACGACTTTATAGGGGCAGTCGACGGAATATGGCTCGGTCAGTGCAAGTCGGCGGGCTTCGGCATGTACGGCGACGGACTCAGACAGGGCGTCAGAGTTATAAGATTAAAAGAGGCTCAGCCCGACAGATTCTTAACCGAAATGCGTACGTACCGCGAGATGATAGGCATGGACTGCGAATCGATTCACGGCAGAGTAAAATATGTTCATGACAAATCGGGCGTAAAAATCGACCTTGCGGAACGCGTCCTGGCTGTCGCCGCCGTCGCGGCGGGAATCGGAGCCGGTATTTATAAATTATCAAAAATAATGAAATCTAAATAAGATTCCACGGACTCTTTGAAAAATCGGGTTCTTTTGAGTATGTTTCGGTTTTTCCGTTTGACGGATTCGGGAACGTGAGCGCGTACGACCACAGCGCTATAGAGTTCGTGTTCGTACGGCTCGAGTATTTTCCGTCGCCTGTCAGCGGAGTTTTTCTCGAGGCGAACTGGACTCTTATCTGATGTGTTCTGCCGGTGAACAGACGGACTTTTATAAGCGCACGGGATTCGTTCTTCTTGATTACTTCGTATTCGCACTCTGCGTCCTTTACGCCTTTTCTCATTCTTTTAACGACGAACGTTTTGTTCTTTTGTCTGTCCCTGTATAACAGGTCTTTCAGTACGGCTTTGTCCTCGCTCGGAATTCCGTCGGTTATAGCGAGGTATTGCTTTATGACGCGTTTTTCCTCTATCGCCTTTGAGAGATAACCCGCGCTTTTCTTGTTAAGAGCGTACACCATGACTCCGCCGGTGGTTAAATCAAGCCTGTGAACGGGGTAAACCTCCGTATTTAACCGGTCTTTTAATATATCGACCGCGCCCGAATTATTATCCGTGTGTTCGGATGAGATTCCGACAGGTTTTATTATCACGGCGATATTTGAATCCGAATAAAGTATTTCAAGCATATGATCAACGCTTTCTTTAATATTTATTTATAGCAAAAGAGAGTCGAACCCATAAGGTTTATATCCACCCTCTTTCCG
>UQQT01000030.1 GCA_900543395.1 uncultured Oscillospiraceae bacterium
ACAAAACATAACGTGTCTTTAAGGCGTGGTTCAGGTGCTTTATCGACAGTCTGCGGTTCTCCGTATGGAGAGCCTGTTTTTTATTATACAGCCCGTTTTTACGGTCTTTCTAATAAAATAATGATTACAATTTTGTTAATATAGTTGAATTGAGCGTTAAAATTTGATATAATCTTTAAAAATATATGATGTGAGTATTTTTTATTCCGAGTGCAGGAGGATGTATTTATGGATAAAAAGGCATTAAACAGAAGCTTGCGTGTTATAAGAGCGCGTCTTGCGGGTTTTATCGAGCTTATTAAGACTAATAAAAAAACGGCTTCGGCAATAGGCGCGGCAGTTCTTATAGTAGTTGTTATATTTGCTATCGCCTGTTCGTCCTGCTCTGCGGCGAGAAAAAATAAAAAAACGGAGCCGTCCACAAACGAACCTTCACAGTCCGTCGTACAGGAACCTGTTACGAGCGAACCTCCGACCTCCGCTGCTGAGGGACAGGGTAAGTATAAGGTAACCCTCAAAAATACAGATACCCTTAATTTAAGACTTATACCGTCGTCGACTTCGTCGGATACGAAGATTATCGCGACCATTCCCAACAGCACGGAGCTTAATGTTCAATTCGTTTATAACGGCTGGGGATTTGTCGAGTACGGCGATTATTCCGGATGGGTTTCCATGGAATTCCTTACTCCGATACAGTAATTTTTTATACGTAGCACCTTTTTTGAAAGGACTGAGTTAATGGCTGATTTTCCGTTTAACGATAACGGCGAGGATATTAACGATTACAGTACGGAGGGTCTGCCCGATTTTTCGGACGAACCCGACGTAGACGATCTTGTTGACGGCTTCGAAAGAGCCGACGCGGGCGATATATCCGATAACGTCAAAAATACGGACGCTTCGGGATCAAAACCCGGCGGCGAACGCAGTAACGAGGAAAACAAAAAGAAAAAGAAAAAAAAGAAGAAAAAGCGCAAACCCCTTTCGCCTAAGGCAAAACGGGTTCTTACGGTAATTATTTCGATAATTCTCGTGTTTGCACTGACGTTTACGAGCGTATGCGGTTACGTTCTTGTCAATATGATAAAGACCGTAAACGGCGATATCATAATCGACTTAAATCAGGAGAAAGCGGAACAGAGTCAGACGACGATAATATATTCAATGGATTCGAATAATAATCCTGTCGAGATGGCGAGACTTCACGGCGTGGAAAACAGAATCTGGGTTTCGCTCGATAAGATACCCGAAAATTTGCAGAACGCTTATATCGCGCTTGAGGATAAGAGATTTAAGACTCATTCCGGAGTTGACTGGATCAGAACCGCATCGGTCGTTATAGTCCATCACTTCTCGCAGGGCGGTTCGACCATCACCCAGCAGCTCATAAAGAACATGACGGGTGAGAACGGACGTACTTTTGTCCGTAAATTCAGAGAGATACAGTATGCTCTCAATCTTGAAAAGCATTATTCGAAAGATACTATACTCGAAGCTTACCTTAACACAATTTATCTTGACGCGGGATGCTACGGAGTCGAATCGGCTTCGGAGTATTACTTCGGAAAAGAAGTAAATGAACTCAATCTTGCCGAGAGCGCGTGTATCGCCGCAATCACACAGGCTCCCAGACAGTACAATCCCATGATCAATCCCGATAAAAACAGGGAGAGACAGAAGGTTTGTCTTGATAATATGCTGGAATACGGCATGATTTCGCAGAAGGAGCACGACGACGCGCTCGATTATAAGCTTATTTTCACCGACTCCGACGAATACGAGCCTAAGAAAGACAAGAACGGCGACGGCGAAACGCTCGCTTCCTCCATACTCGGGGAACAGGACGAGATTCAGAGCTATTATGTCGATTTTGTTATAGATTCGGTTATATCAGATTTTCAGACGGCTTACGGCTGGACTCCGAGCGAGGCATGGAGAAAGGTTTATTCCGGCGGACTTAAAATATATTCCGCGGTCGATACCGAGATTCAGAAAACGATAGAGGATATTTACTACAACAGAAGCGATTTTCCGCAGGCGAAGAACTCCATGGGTGAGGATATTCAATCGTGCATGACCGTTATGGATTACGAGGGCAGAGTCGTCGGAATCGTCGGTCAGGCGGGACCGAAAACCGCAAACCGCTGTCTTAATATCGCGACGGGCAGTCCGAGACAGCCCGGTTCATCGATAAAACCGCTGAGTGTTTATTCGCTTGCAATCGATTCCGACGAATACTCATGGTCTTATCCCATGGTTCAGAACTACGGTATTATTGTCGACGGCAAACGCTGGCCTGTAAACTACGGCGGAGACCCCGGTTCTCCCGACAGCTATAAAACAATTCAGCAGGCACTTGCGCCTTCGGATAACACGATTCCCGCACAGATCGTTGATCATTTCACTCCCGGGAAGTGCCTTAAATGGCTTAGGGACACGTTCCATATTACGACCGCCAAGGAGTCGGATAACACATATTCGTCCATGGCAGTCGGCGGTATGAGCTACGGTCTTACGTCGCTTGAAATGACGGCGGCGTACGCGGTGTTCGGCAACGGCGGTAAGTATTATAAACCCTACTGCTATTACAGAGTTACGAATTCAACGGGTTCAAAGGTTTTCCTGTCTCACAACGACGAGGGCGAGCAGGTAATGAGCACCGGTACGGCTTATGTTATGAATCGGCTGCTGCAGACGGTTGTTACATCATATAACGGTACCGCGAGAAATTATCCCGTAAGCGGTTACGAGACGTTCGCAAAGACAGGTACCACAACAGACAACAAGGACTACTGGTTCGTAGGCGGTACTCCGTACTATGTATCGGCGATATGGTTCGGCTATTCGCAGTATGCCGAGGATATGACGGGCAAGGTATCGGGAAAACCCGCCGGACGCGTGTTCCAGCGAGTTATGAATGCCATTCATACCGGTCTTGACGATAAATCTTTCGAGGTTCCCGACGACGTCGTTCAGAAAACGTACTGTACGAGAACGGGACTTATCGCAGGCTCCAACTGTTCGAGTACGTCGAGGGGCTGGTATAAGACGAGCAATATTCCCGCAACATGCAGCGGAAACCATGCGGGAGCGGAAACGACAGCCGCGACCACGGCGGCCGGCGAGACCACGGCGGCGAATCAGACTACCAATCCGAATCTCCGGCCCGATACGACAGCCCCCACGACGAAGCCCGCGTCTCCCGATCCCGAACCCAATCCCGAGCCTGCGCCCAATCCGGACGTAAATCCCGATTAAGAGGCGTAAGATGATAATAATGTCAGTTGATTACGGAGACGTACGAACGGGCGTCGCCGTATGCGATAAAAACGAAATGCTTGCTTCTCCCGTTAAGGTCATAACAGAGACCGACAGGGACGTTCTCTCGGACGATATCGCAAACGAGGCGGTACGTCTCAAAGCCGAAATAATAGTCGTCGGACTACCGAAGAACATGGACGGCTCCGAGGGCTTCAGAGCCGAAGCGTGCAGAGAATTCGCGTCGTTGATTGAAGAAAAAACGGGAATTGACGTTGCGCTTTACGACGAACGGCTTACGACGATCAGCGCGCATAACGCGTTAAACGTTACGAATACGCGCGGTAAAAAGCGTAAATCGGTTATCGATGCCGTGTCTGCGGTTATGATTCTCGAGGATTATATGAGTTACCGCCGTAATTCGGTTTAATATTGATACTTGCTCTGTCTTCTCCGAATTTTCGGGGCAGACAGGGCTTTTTTGTTATTTTGCCGTTAATCGGTTTTAATCCGAACATATCTTCTGTCACGGTCGAATAAAACCATCCTGCGGAACCCGTATACAGACTCCAGCCTCCGCGCGCGTACATATCCTTGTTCGTGTAAACATCCGCCGAAAGATAAAATGGTTCGTTTTTATAAACGGAGGTCTTTTTCTTCGCGGGATTCAGCGCGTCGATAATTTCATATCCGCGTTCGGGATCTCCGGATTTAAAAAACGCGTCGGCGAGCCATACTGAGGCATGGGTGTACTGACCCGCGTTCTCTCTTATTCCGTGAGGATAGTCGTTTACATACCCGGCGCGGGATGTTTTCCTGTCAAACGGAACGTCGAACAGCTTAACGACCGAATTTTCTTTGTCAAACAGTTCGTTATACGCGGTATCGAGCGCGGTTTTCTGCCTGTCGCTTTCGGGCATTTCGGAGAGTATGCTGAATGCCTGCGGTAGGATGTCGAGTCTGCACGCGTCGGACGATTTGCTTCCCATGGGTTCGCCCGAGTCATAAAACGCTCTTAAATATCTGTCGCCCTCCCACGCGAATTCTTCTACGCTTTTTATAAGCTCTACTCGTATATTCTTATACTTTTCGGCTCTTTTTAAATCGTTAACCGATTCGCAGATTTTTGAAAAATCGTTGAGAATTTTAATTAAAAACATCGCAAGCCAAACGCTCTCGCCCTTGCCGTTTATTCCGACCGAATTAAACGAATCGTTCCAGTCTCCGCCCTTAATAAGCGGGAGCGAATGATTGCCGAATGAAAGCGAATGTTCTATGGCTCTGACGCAGTGTGCGTAGAGAGACTCCCTTTTTTCGGAGAATGACGACTCGAAACAGCGTTGGTTTTCGTTTTCTTTAAGCGTCTCGCCCTGCGAGTACGGCAGGGGAACGCAGAGAATTTTGCCGTCTCCCGTTTTTAAAACGTATTGACATACGCAGTAGGGAAGCCAGAGAAGATCGTCGGAATACCTCGTTCTTGCGCCGAACAGCCTTAACCCCTTTTTCTGCGGTAAAACGTGAAACCAATGAAAAACGTCGCCTTCGATAAACTGCGCCGATGCGCATCTGAATATCTGAATTTTTAAAAGCGACGGGTCTAAAAGTATCGCGCCGAGCGCGTCCTGAAGCTGATCCCTGTACCCGTACGCGCCTGAACACTGTCTGAATCCCGTCCTGCCGTAGAGTCTTGAATTTATTATCTGCGCGGGCAGAAAATTATTAAAAAGCGAGTTTAGCGTTTTGTCGGGGGAATCAATCGTAACGGCGTTGAATTTTCGCTCTTTGGGCTGAATTTTGATTATTTTTTCGGCGGACTCTCGCGTTTTTCCGAATGAAAGAATATATTTATATATCTCCGTCTTTCTCGCGGGGAGTCTTATTTTTTTTCTGACGGTAATGTGACCGGGATCGCACTCAACGCCGGAAAAGCTCACGGACGAGTTTGTTATATCGGGGGATGCGATATCGGTATGCAGTCTTGCGTAACCCTTAAAAAATCTGTTGAACGGATTTGTAAAGGTAACGCCCGCGTCGTCTGTTTCGGTTTTGACGTTTTTTGCGTATTTTAAATCGGCGGAGAGAATGACGTTTATTTCGTAAATCAATTCGTACTCGATTTCTCTGTCCGACGAATTTGTAACCGAGACCGAAACGGTTTTCTTCATTCCGCGAGGGGCGACGGTTATGTCCGTTCGAATATAAAGTTCGTCTGCGCGTGAAGTGTACGAAGCTCTGTCACGGCTGAAGTACGCGTTCGAGCCTTTTACAGCGTCGTACATTTTGCCGTTTGTTTTTATTATTATACGCTCCGAATTGTTGTCCGTCGAGGAGTCGGATATCCACGGAGTTATTTTGTTTTCGCCCGAATTCACAGCCCACGTAAAGCCGAGCGACGAATCGGACACAAGAACGCCGAACGACGGATTTGCAAGCACCGTACACCATGCTGTCGGCGGAGTTCTGTTTATTTCGAATCCGTTTTGAGTAAACGTATTGTTTGCTGATTTAGCTTTATTCGACGGAAGTATTTTGTTAATTGTAACTTTTACCGCCTCTTTCTTTTCGCTTCGTTCGGGCAGAATCAGTGACGCGCTTGACAGCAATGTCAAAAGAACGGAGCTGTCCGTTTTTGTTTCGTCAGTTTCGAATATTCCGTTTTTTACACCGAGCATGTGCAGGTAGTTTTCGTCCTTTAACAGCATTTTAAGCTTCTCCGACACGGGCGCGCCGTACTCGTCGTTTTGCGAGACGATAACTGCAATTTCCGTTTCGATTCCGCATTTTGAAAGCGCGGAATGAACCTTTATAAGGGGCAGAACATAGTTGTCCTTTTCGCTCATCTTAACGCAGACGAGCGGAACGTCTCCCGATATTCCGAGACTCCATAAAGCGTCGACTCCGTTTGTGTTTTTCTTTGCCGCTCTGACTGCGATTTCGGGTCTTTGCTTTGAAAAAAAGACGGACGATATCAGCTTTTGTGCGTAAATTTCACACAGAGAACCCGATTCGAACAAAGACGGCGCGTATTTCGGTTCACGTTTTATCGAACGGAGCTTTATTATATTTGTTTTAGCAGATGTCGGCGACAGTCCCGCACTTAAAGCGAACGTTAATTTTTTTTCTTCGCCCGGTTTTAATTCGATTCGTGTTTTTATATAACAGCATTTGTCCGTCGAAACCGTCTTTTCGTCAGGCTCGGCGGTGAACAGAGCGTCGTATCCGTACGGATGGGGCAGTACCTGCTCCCTGTCGACGGAGTATGAAAACGGCGTTTCGTCCGTGAATCCCGCGCACAGCGACGGCGAGCAGTCGGAATCTCTTACGGTACGGGAGAATGAGATTATATTGTTGTTTTTGTCGTATTCGCAATTTAAGAACAGGGCGTTAAATGCGGAATGATAATCGGAGTCGTCCGTTTTCAGAAGCGACGGTTCAAAATAGATGAAAAAATCGAGAATTCGTTTTTTTGACGTTTTATTTTTAATAAAATATCTGTTTATCCCGACAGGGAGCGTCGGATGAACGCCCGTTTCGTTTGTCAGAATCAGTCCGTCGGCTTCCGTTTTAAACGACGTTTTGCCCGAGGATGAAATGAATTCGTAATTTTCGTACCTCTCCGGAGAACACATCGGAGTAAAGCCGGTTATTTTCGAATTTTCCGAAACGGCGGCGAATAAGCCTGCGGGACGGGAAAAATCGCCCGTCGGCTTCTTTAAAAGCGACCTGTGCGCGAATATAAACATACCCTCGCCGAACGACGAAACGAATGACGAATACTCGGAATTCGTAGCGCACGAGCAGGTTATATTCGCAATATCGCACCGCAGAGACGAAATTTTGTTTTCGTCAAAGCGTGCGGGTCTTTTCGGAATTTCGTTTTTGCCCGTTCTTTTCATAACGCGGACGTCCGTCGGAACTTTTTCCTCGAGCAGACTTTTTGCTCCCGCGTTTTTCTCGTCGTTCATAAAGCGTTTCTGCATGATATTGCCCGATAAGGCGTTAACGCACGATATTATACTCATGCCGACGTGATGTGACATATAGCTTCTGACAAACGCGAAGTCCTGCGAGAGCGCGCGTTCGCGGGTAAAGTCCACGGCTTCGTAAAATCCGCACGAGCCGACTGCGCCGAGAGAGTCAAGCCGTTTTAAGTTTCTTACCGCGTCGGGAGCGTCGGACATGACGGACAAAAAAGTTGAATACGGAGATACGACATATTCGTCGTCATCGCTTCGTTTAAGAGCGAGAGACTGAACGCCGTTTGCCTTGTACAGATAATTAAGCTCTCTGTCAAACGCATAATAACCGCTTTCCGATACGCCGTAGGGCAGTTTTCTTTTTAATCCATCTTTCTTCTGACATCTTAACGCGAATTTAAGCCCCTCGTATTCGAGTGTGTTTTTATACGTCGGAAGAAAAAGCGACGGCATGAAGTATTCGAACATAGTTCCCGTCCACGACACGGGTCCCGCGTACCGTCCGTCCTTTACGAGCATTCTGCCGAGCGTTTCCCAGTGCTTTATCGGTACGCGCCGTGACGCGACTGCAAAATAGCCCGTCATTCTCGCTTCGCTCATTAAAAGGTCGTAGTAAGAATCGGACAGCTCGTCCTTTTGGACATCGTAACCAATATGAAACAGCCCGCGTTTTTTATCGTACATGAACGATATGTCGCACCCGGCTATAAATTCGCTTATTTTATTTATAAGAGCGTAAATATCCCCATTTTCCCCCGCGTACGAGCGCAGGCCCTCTTTTAATACTGTCAGACAGCACAGCAGATTTCCGCTGTCGACGAGCGAAATATATCTCGGATTCAGCGTTTTCAAAGTCGTCGTTTCATACCAGTTGAATAAATTTCCCCTGTATTTTTCGAGCTTTTCAATGCTTTTGATCAGCTCGTTTATTCTGAAATAAAGCTCTTTCGTATCAATGAATTTCAAGTCCCTTGCACCGAGACAGCTCACCGCGTACATTCCTATATCTGTCGGCGAAGTTCTGTGGGATATTCTGAAAACCGGCGTTTCCTGAACGTTGTCGGGCGGGAGCATGTTCTCCTTCTTTGCCGCGTACATTTCAAAGTAATTCCACATAAGCCCGGCGTAGGATATAAGCGTATTCTTTTCGTAAGAGGACAGCTTATTATAATCTCTTTGCTTTTCTTTCGACGAAAAAATACGGAATAAAGGCGCGAATAAGAACATAAGTCCGACGGCTTTGCCGGCTGAAACGCAGAAGATTATGAGGAACACGGCGCAGGCAACGTCAAACAGGTCTTTGAATATATTTTCTATATTCTTTTCGTTCCTGTCGGAGACTGCGAAAGTCGTCCATTCGAGCAGATTTCTTTTTGAAACGGTCATTCTGTAAAGCGTTCTGATTACCGCGTCGGCGGAATTTAAAAATGAGTAGGGGAGTACGGCGACGTATATCAATCCCCGAACCGCGCACATTAACGCGTTAGGTGCGCTGTCTGACGCGTACAGTCTCGAAAAAGCCCTGATACCGCCGAAAATCAGTGCGTAAACAGACGAAAAAAGCTCACCTGCCGCCGTACACAGCAGAGCGAATATACTTAATATCACCGCGGTTTTGCCGTCGGCAAAGCAGGACAGGATAAGAGCGGAAAAGGTAAATATCGGAGTTATTGCGCGCCGAATGTTGTCGAAAAGTCTGAACCTCTGCGTAAACGGGAAAACCGAATCCGTGACTCGTTTCTTTTTGATTTTTAAAAAAATCGTATTCTGAATATCTCCGCGCATCCAGCGGTGTTCTCTTGCAAGAAACGAGTTAAGAGACCTCGGGAATGAATCCGTAAACGATACGTCGCCGACGAACGCGCATCTTAAAACGATTCCCTCCAGAATGTCGTGGCTTAATATTTTCTGATTCGGAAACTTATCCGGCATTACCGAGCAGAAAGCATTTACGTCGATCAGTCCTTTGCCCGAAAAAACACTTTCGGAAAACAGATCCTGATATTTTTCTCCCGTCAGTCCGTTGTACGCGTTTATTCCCGAACTCGGGGACATTATTTTTGAAAACGCGGTTTTGTTTGCCGACTCTATCGAGGTTTCTATCTTTGGCGAGAATATTCCGTAGCCCGATTTCACGGTTCTTTCCGCCGGGGAAACGACGGCTTTGTTAAGCGGGTGAAGCGCGGTGCCGATAAGCTTAGACAGCGCGCCGAACGGAATTTCGGTATCGTAATCGACGGCGAGAACGTATTTTGTATTTTTTAATTTCTCCGTATCTCCGAATACCGATGAAAATTCGTTCGTTCTCTCGTTTATCAGCGAACACAGGGCGCAGATTGCACCGCGTTTTCGCTCAAAGCCCGAATATTCGCGTTGTGTAGGCGAGTAGATTCGCGGGCGTATAAGAAGTACAAAACCGCCCGAATATTTTTTGTTAAGCTCGTTTATGACCTGTTTCGCCGCCTTTATATCGGGGATATCCGCTTCGTCCTCGGGAGTTTTTTCGCTTTTTAAGTCTGCCAGAAGACATACGACGGTGTTTTCTCCGCCGGAGCTTCTGTAAATGCTTACAAGCTTTTCTTTAAGCTTGTCGGAATCGGGCGCTTTTGTAAGAATCGTCGAGACGGCTATTGCCGCCGCGCCGGATGGCGGAATTTCGCCGTTTAATTCGATTCTCGGCAGGGGAGCGGTTTTCGTGAATATTTCGCTTATCATATTAAACGGAGTTTTAATCAATGCCCATATCGGGAAGAAGAGAATAAAGCCGACGTATATTTTTTTGCAAAGAATCGAAATGACCGCGCTTAATATAAATACCGAGACAATTTCGGATATAAGCAGCGCGTTTCCGATTTTCGAGCGGTCTTTTACCACGTCTAAGTAAAAACCTATGTGACGTCCGCGCTCGTCCGACGCGTTTTTTGCTTTATCGTACGCTTCCTTTACGACATCCGATTCCGTTTTATTTTCTCTTTCGGCTTTTTCGGCGACGGCGGTTCTGTAAAGCTCTTTCGTGGTTTCGTCGCATTTTTCGTATATTCCGGCGGGATCGTTTATTAAAAGCTTTTCCGTTTCGCTGACCTCTGCGGGGATTCGTTCAAAGTCGATTTTACCGAGCTTTCTTAACGAAATGACGGTGTTTTTTACGTTGCCGTTTCCGTTTTTAAGCGATTCGGCGCATATCGACAAAAGTGCGAACGACAGAAAAAAAGGCAGAAACGAAAGAGACATTACCGTCGTTTCTTTATCTTTAAAAAATGATATTATTTCGTCCTCGTCCGGCAGAACGCCGTTTTCGCATATCTCGGCGCATTGCTTTAAAAAAAAGGAATTATCGTCGGTTTGCGAGAGAGTTTTGTTTTTTACAAGCGTTTTGTTAAGAGACGAATACTCTCTTGACAGCAGATGAAAATTATCCGTAAGCCACAGCGAGGTTTCGTTTTCGTCGGGAAATGAAACGTATTTTTTATAGAAACCGCGTATCGTTTTGAAATTACGGCGCAGTGTTTTTTTTATTTTGCTCATTGTATTTCGCCCCTTTTTCGCTTATTATGTCCGAAAATGAGCGATTAATGACCAAAGTTTGTATATTGACTTGTTTTTTTGAGCGTGAAATGATATAATAAGATAGATTTATTATGTATATGGGGTGTGTCGTTTTATGACTCAGGACGTTATTTTCCGCTCTGCAGCGATAGGCGGATTTAATAAGGAAGATGTGCTTGAATATATAAGCGAACAAAAGGACGTAATAACGGCTCTCGAAAGAAAGACCGAGGTGCTTGAATCAAAATACGCACAGTGCGACAGAGACAGGGCGGACGCGGTGAGCGAACGAGCGGCAATAGGCGACGAGCTTAATAACGTTCGTTCGAGAATCGACGAATTGACCGCCGAGCTTTCGGAAAAAAACGAGCGTATAAATTCTCTTACACAAGAACTGTCCCGCATGTCCGAGGCTGCCGCAGAACTCGAAAACTGCCGTTCTCTCCTTAATGACGAACAGAACGAAAAAAGAGCGGAGGAAAACGATTCGAGCCGTATGTGTTCGCAGGAGATCATGAACCGTCTTAATGAAAAAGACAGTGAAATCGCCGAACTTAAAAGAGTAAACCGCGAGCTTTCGGAGAAAATTGAAAAACTCAATGCGGATTCGCGTCAGATAGGCGCGCTTACATTAAATGCGGAAACGACCGTCGGAAACGCGATTCTCGACGCGAGACGTTTTTCGGATACCATTATAAAAGAAGCACAGGACAAGGTTACCGAAATGTCGAACAGATCGCGCATAGCTTCCGACGCGACTAAGGCGAGAGTTAAAGACGTAACTTTAAGCATAAAGGCGTTTGCGGAGAGGTTTAATTCGATTCTCGACGAAATATATTCCGACGCGTCCGTAATAGACTGTGACATGGACGTATTCAACGACTATTTCAATCAGGCGAAACACGAGATAAACAATTATGTTTCGCCTATCGACAGGGATAAAAAGAATGTTTGATTATTTGGAAGAAGCTGCGTCGTTAAGGGATGCGATAATTAAAAAAGAATTTTCAAAAATGAATGATATGCAGTTTTCGGCCGTCACGCACACAGACGGCCCTCTGCTTATTTTAGCGGGCGCGGGCAGCGGTAAAACCACCGTTCTCGTCAACAGAATCGCATATCTTATAAAATACGGAAAGGCTTATAAGAATAAATCGTTTGCCCGTCCCGTTTCCAAAGAGGATATCGAGCTTATGAAGAGATATCTTGATTCGGACGAGACGGTTTATCCGTTTATAAGCGATATTCTCGCCGTTGACGCGCCGAGAGCGTGGGAGATCATGGCTATAACGTTTACGAACAAAGCCGCTTCCGAGCTTAAAGAGAGACTCGAACGCATGCTCGGTGACAACGGACTCAACGTGTGGGCGAGTACGTTCCACTCGTCGTGCGTCCGTATGTTAAGACGGGACGGCGCGTGCCTCGGATTTTCGAATCATTTTACGATATACGACACCGACGACTCGAAACGCGTTATAAAAGAGTGCCAAAGACTTCTCGGAATCGACGACAAGTTTCTGCCGTACAAAACCATTATGAACGAGATAAGCAGGGCGAAGGATTCTCTTATAGGTCCCAAGGAGTACGAAAAGGAAAACGCCTCCGACATCCGTCTTGCAAAAATCGCGTCCGTCTATAAGAAATATCAGGAGCTTTTAAAGCAGTCGGACGCTATGGATTTCGACGATCTGATTTTCAATACCGTACGTATGCTTAAAATGAACGCGGATGCAAGAGAGTATTATCAGCGTAAATTCAAATACGTAATGGTCGACGAATATCAGGACACGAACCACGCGCAGTATGTTCTGACCTCGCTTCTTGCGGGCGGATATAATAATTTGTGCGTTGTCGGCGACGACGATCAGAGTATTTACAGATTCAGAGGCGCGACGATTGAGAATATATTAAGCTTTGAATTCCAATACAAGAACGCGTATACGATAAGACTTGAACAGAATTACCGTTCCACGCAGAATATACTTGACGCGGCGAATTCCGTTATAGCGAACAATACGGAGCGTAAGGGAAAGAACCTGTGGACGGACAACGGCAGGGGGGACAAAATAAAGGTCAAAACCTCGCCCGATGATATGTCCGAGGGCATGTACATAGCCAAAGAGATAATGGACTCCGCTTCGGAGGGGAAAAAATGGAGCGACCACGCGGTTCTTTACAGAATGAACGCACAGTCGAACATAATCGAACGTCAGCTCGTCCGCTCGGCGATTCCGTACAGAATTATCGGCGGTCACCGTTTCTATGAGCGTAAGGAGATAAAGGACGCACTGTCGTACCTTACGGTTATATGCAATCCCGGCGACGGCGTAAGGTTAAGACGAATCATAAACGAGCCTAAACGCGGTATAGGCGATACGACGGTAAATAATGCGGCGAGAATTTCGGACGCGCTCGGAATTTCTCTTTTCGAGGTTATAAATTCAGCCTCGGAATACCCCGTGCTTTCGAGAGCAAGGTCGAAGCTTGCCGATTTTACAAAGACCATGAACGAGCTTATTGAGCTTAAAGATTCCGTTTCGATGGTCGAACTGCTCGATGCGGTTCTCAATAAAACGGGATATCTCGAATCGCTTAAAAATGATCCCGAAACCATGGACGACAGAATCGCAAACCTTAACGAGCTATCGTCGAACTTACAGCGATACAGCGACGAAAACGGAGACGACGCTGCGCTTGAAGGGTTCCTCGACGAGGTCTCGCTGATGAGCGATATAGATAATTTCAACGCCGATAACGACGCGGTGGTGCTGATGACTCTGCACTCGGCAAAGGGACTCGAATTTCCGGTCGTATTTTTAGCGGGTATGGAGAACGGAATATTTCCATCTCAGCAGGCGATGCTTTCGCAGTCGGACATGGAGGAGGAGAGACGGCTCGCGTACGTCGGAATAACGAGAGCGAAAGAAAAGCTCTTTTTGACAAACGCGAGGAGCCGAATGTTACACGGACAGACCATGTATAACAAGCCGTCGGATTTCATCTCGGAAATTCCCGACGATTTAAAGGACGAGGAAAAGGTCTCAAGTCCGTTCGGCTCGTTTGCTTCATTCGGCTCGTCGTCGCTTGATACCACGGACGGCTCGGGATATTATCCGTATACTTATCACAGAGCGGAGAATAAGACGTCTTATTCGCAGAGCGCGTTTTCTTCTTCAAACGGCGGGAATAATTCGCACGCTTCGTACTCTTCGCCTGCGTTTTCGTCCGCGTCAAGACCGTCGAAGTCGGCAAATAAGATGAGCGGAATAGATATATTCTCGCTTAAATCCGGCGACGCGATAAGGCATAAAAAATTCGGCGACGGAATGATAATAGGCAAGGAAAAAATGGGCAACGACGTACTGCTCGAAGTCGTATTCGAAAATGTCGGAACGAAGAAAATCATGGCAAAGGTTGCGCCGATAGAAAAAATCTGAATTGTTTTTTTTATAAAAGAGAGCCGAATCCCGTAAACTCAAAACGGATTCGGTTCTCTCTTTTGCTGCACGGTATTCAAAACGGATTCGGTTGCACGGTATAGAATAAAAACACCCCGGCAAAAACCGGGGTGAATTTATTGTCATATAAATGACTTGTCCGCCTTATTCCTGTACGGGAGCTCCGACGGGGCAAGTGCCTGCGCAAGCACCGCACTCAATGCATGTATCAGCGTCGATAACGTACTTGTCGTCGCCCTCGGAGATAGCCTCTACGGGACATTCCGCAGCGCAAGCACCGCAGGAAATGCAGTCGTCCGTGATTTTGTATGCCATTGTGTGTGACCTCCTTTGTTTTATGATTTCAAGATTATTGTAACATAAAATTTATAAATTTCAATAGAAAATATAAATTTTTTTACGCATTAACCCTCTATGTCTTTAAGAGCCTCGATTTCCGATTTGTTTACGGTTATTCTCGCGTCCTTTAAGAGGCGGACTTCTTTTCTGTTGACTATAACGGGAGCCGCGTCGGGCTTTTTGTCGAGTCTGACCGTCAGACTGCCCGTAAGCAGGTTGCAGTCGATAACCTCGCCCTTGCCCTCCTTTGTCTCGACTGTCGCGCCGATTTTCGGCGTAACTTTAAGAAGATGCTCATATGCGTCCTGTTCGTATTTAAGACAGCACATAAGCCGTCCGCACGAACCGCTGATTTTTGTCGGATTAAGAGACAGTCCCTGTTCCTTTGCCATTTTAATCGAAACGGGCTGGAAGTCGCTCAAAAACTGTTTACAGCAGTAGGGGCGGCCGCAGATTCCGAGTCCGCCGAGCATTTTAGATTCATCTCTGACGCCTATCTGTCTCAACTCGATTCTCGCTCTGAACACACCTGCGAGATCTTTTACAAGCTCTCTGAAATCTACTCGTCCGGGGGCGGTGTAGTAGAAAAGAATCTTGCTTCCGTCAAACGTATATTCCACGTCGACAAGCTTCATGTTAAGACCGTGGTCGGCGATTTTCTTTTCGAATATCGGACCGGCTTTTTTCTCCTTTTCGCGGTTCTGACGGCATATTTCTATATCCTCTTTCGTCGCGATTCTGATGATGCTTTTAAGCGGTTTTACGATAGAGTCGTCCTCTACCTTTCTGTTCTCCATAGCGACCTCTCCGCACTCGATTCCGCGGGCGGTCTCGACTATAACGAACGAACCTTTTTTTATATCCATGCCGTCGGGGCTGAAATAATATACTTTTCCTGTTTCTTTAAATTTAACTCCTACTACCTCTTCCATATTGTCTCCTTTCAGAATGATTGTGAAATCAGTATGCTTGTCCTTGTCAGAAGCAAGGTCTCGTTTAAATTCCTATCTATATCCGAATACAGCTCAAAAAGTGTATCGGTCATTTTTATTATCTGTGCTTTTGTGAATTTTTCCGCTATCGCGCGGACTTCTTTTTCGTTGTCCGAAGCTCTTTGTATGTTTTCGCCGTACGTAAGAGCGTCCCTTAATATAAGTGATAAATGCATATAAAACGTTCTTAACGCGTTCTTGTCCTTTGTAAGAGCCGACATCGAGAGCATAAGCGCGTACTCATTTTTCCGTGCTATCGCTTCTGCGGCTTTCAGCGAAGCCTCAATTCCTTTTTTGCTCTCTTTTATTTGAGACGAGAATGATTCCTCTCCGCCCATTCTGTAATTTACGACTCTTGAAAGTATGGTTTCGAGAAGATCGTCCTTAGATTGCGTTGCCAGTATAAAACGCGCGTGCTTAGGAGGTTCTTCGAGAACTTTCAGCAGAGCGTTCTGTGCGTCGTCCGCCATTGCCGACGCTTCGAGAATTACGAATATTTCATAATTGCTCTCGTTCGGGAGAATGTACGCCTGTCTGCGGACGGACTTTACGTCGTCCATGCTGATAGAGTGTTTTTTCTCGTTTCCTTCTATTACTATTATGTCCGGGTGTGTTCCGTCTTTCGCTTTTATACATGCGGGACACTTCATGCACGGCTCCTTTCCCGGAGTTTCGCACACGAGTGCGGCGGCAAGATGAAGCGCGAGAGACTTTCTCGACTTCGGCGTATCGCCGGTTATCAGAATCGCATGAGGAAACGAACCCGAATCGAACGAAGCGGATATTTTATTTTTTATATCTTCACTTAATTTTAACTTTGCAAAATTCATAGTCTGTTTTAAAGTGTCTGAGCCGCGGCTATCATTAACGGCATTGTTATTATAGATACGAGATCGGAAAACGCGACGTTTTTCGAAGCTTTCGCCGTGTCCTTATCATACATCGCCGAAAACATGACGGAATTGTTTGCGCTCGGAGCCGAGGCGGAAATCGTGCATGCGACGGCGATTATCGGCTCGATGTTGAATAATTTGAATATAACGAGCATAACGCCCGGATTGAGGATGAGCTTTATAAGCGCGGAGATGTACTGCTCCTTTATAACGAAAAGCGTTTTCATATCGGCATTCGCTATGTATGTTCCGAGAATAAGCATTGCAAGCGGAGTGTTCAGCGACGCTATGTAGTCTATCGGCGTCTGAATTACCGACGGAAGTTTTACTCCGAGAATAAACAGCGGAAGTCCTATAATTACGGATATTACGCCGGGGTTTACGATAATGCTTTTTGGGTCGAATTTCGTTTTGCCCGAAGCCCTGTTCATAAGCCATACGCCGTGTGTAAACGCCATGACATTATGTGCGATAACGCCCGCCGAGCAGTAAAAAACACCCTGTTCTCCGAGTATAGCCCCTGCGAGCGGGAGAGCCATATAGCCGACGTTGCCGTATATCGAACCGAATTTATAAACGCACGCGTCGTTCGGGTCGAGTTTGTTGAAAAACGGGATGTCAAGTATTATTGCGATAACGTGAATCAAAAACGCGAAAAGCACCGCCAGAGCAAGCCCTTTTGCCTTTTCGGCGGTGAATTCCATTGAAAGAAACGAATTGATTATAACAAACGGGGTAACTATACAGAAAAGCAGTTTGTTTGCTTTTTTCGCAGTATCCTGTGAAAATACTTTCGTTTTCTCGGCGATAAATCCGATTGCGACGAGAATGTACAGAATCGCTACCTGCTTTGCCGCCGCAGATGCGTTTGTTAAAAACAATTCCATAAAATATAAAGTCCTTTAATCTTCTTTTGCGTCTTCGTTTGATTCTTTAACGGCGGTTTCGTCTGCCGTCCCGGGCTTTGCTTCCTCTTTGCTTTCGGCTGCGGAGATTTCCATATCGGGCGTTACGACTGTTATATGTCTGTCGGGTTCGCCGTTCATCATGGGGTATCCGCTGCGAAGAGTCGATACGATAAGCGTTATCGCGAATATCGCTATGCCTATGTCGCAAAGCTCAAACGGAGCCTCGGAATTTATAAGCGAGCTGTTGCCCGTAACGAAAAGCATAAGACGGGGAATAGAATACGTAAAAATGAACAGGGAAGCTGAAATTCCGCACGCGTATACGCTCCACATGGAGCCCTCGCAGTTGATTTCGGACGCGACTCTTGCGAACGTAAAGAAGAATATCATTATGAAAATGAGAGCGCAGAGTTCGAGAATAAGATCCGAAACCTGGATGAAGCTTATCTTCTTCGTAACTCTGAAAAATACGCGCGTAATAGCCCATACGAGGGGAGAGAGCGCGAGGATCTTTAATTTGTTATATATCTTCTTGCTTATAATATACGAAACGGAGAAAACAAGCATATAAACACACGAGAGAGCCGCAAATACTATTTCGGCAGCCTGGAGCGCCGTGCCGGACGCTTTTATCATCTGAAGAAGATTTTGTGACGAAGATACGCCGGCTTCGGCGGCAAGTTCCTTGATTTTCGAAACCTGGTCAAAGATATTCGTTACGAACGTTGCGGAGAGTATAAGCCCGGAAACTGCGAGCGGAATACGTCTGCCCTCGGGCAGTCTCGCCGCGGGAATGTTTTTACTTAAATACGAAAAAACGAGTATAACCGCGGTGCATACGAAAAGGATTGTATAAAGCGTTATGACCGACCAGTCGGACGTATTCGAATAAAAGCCGGTTGACGGCTCAATAAGCTTTAATATCTGATATACCCTTATCGGGCATGCGGCAAGTATTCCGAGACAGAATACGATAAGAGCCGCGTCGGGGAAAATGGCTTTTACGGAGCCTTTGAGTTTCATTGATGATGACTTCCTTTCGGTTATTCGTAGTCCGAAGTTACTGCGGGCTTTGATTTCGATGATATCGGCGATTCTCTGTCGGCTATCGGGATGTATTCGGAGTGAATCGTCATGCTCTTGTACGCAGGGCGGATTATTCTGCCTCCCGTATATATTTCCTCAAGTCTGTGCGCACACCAGCCTGCCATTCGCGCTGTTGCGAACAAAGGAGTGTAAAGGTCGGTCGGGATTCTGAGCATTTTATATATAAGTCCCGAGTAGAGGTCGACGTTCGCGCAGATTTTTTTCGTATTTCCCGTGCAGTCGGCGAAAATATCGGGCGTGTTCTTTTCTATGAGTTCGAGCAGTCTGAAATCGTCCTCGAACTCCGTATTCCCGGCGAATTTTCTTGCCTGATTTTTAAGAATAACGGCTCTCGGGTCGGAAACCGTGTAAACCGCATGACCCATACCGTAGACAAGTCCCGATCTGTCGCCGGCTTCCTTTTTCAGAATTTTTCTTAAATAGTCTCTGACCTGTTCTTCGTTCGTAATGTCGCTCAAATCCTCTTTAAAGTAATCGGTCATTTCCGAAACCTTTAAGTTCGCACCTCCGTGACGGGGACCTTTCAGCGAGCCGATACCGGCCGCGATCGCGGAATAAGTATCGGTTCCCGACGACGTGAGAACTCTCGTTGCAAAAGTCGAGTTGTTTCCTCCGCCGTGTTCCGCGTGAACCATCAGGCAGATATCGAGAAGCTTTGCCTCCTCGTCGGTAAATTTTTTATCCGAACGAATGGAGTTGAGTATTACCTGCGCGGTGGAGTGCTCGGGCTTGGGCATGTGGATGTACATGCTTTTTTTATAATAATGACGTCTTTTTACCTGATAAGCGTAAGCCATGATTATCGGAAGCTGAGCTATAAGACTTACCGACTGGTTCATTACGTTTTCGATAGACGTTTCGTCGGGGTTTTCGTCGTATGAATACAGCGCGAGAACCGAACGCGCGAGCTTGTTCATAATGTTCGGCGACGGAGCCTTCATTATCATATCCTCGGCGAAATTTTCGGGCAGTTCCCTGTATGCAGCGAGAACGGATGAAAAATCGGTAAGGTTTTCCGCTGTCGGGAGCGAGCCGAACAGGAGAAGCCACGCGACCTCTTCATATCCGAATCGGTTTTCCGCAATACAGGACGAGACAATGTCGTTTATGTCGATACCTCGATAGTAGAGATGACCGGCTTTCGGAATCCTCTCTCCGTCGTCCATGTAGTAACCCTCGACGGAACAGATTTTTGTAAGTCCCGCCATTACGCCGGTGCCGTCGTAATTTCGAAGTCCTCGTTTGACGTTATATTTAACGTAGTCCTTTGAGCCTATACTGTTGTTTTTTCTGAATTCATTGCAAAGTAATTCAAGTTTCGAAGAGTCTGTGTCGATAAAAGAATGATTTTCCAAAAAAATTTCATCTCCGATCTGTTTATTATATAAATATATTTTTATTAAAAATAGTATGTTACAGGTTATTGTATAATGAATTGCGTTCGTTGTCAAGTTTATCGGATAAAAAATTATTCTATATATGTATAAATATGCATTAACTTCTGTAATTATTTATAATCCGTACGCATATAGATTACCAACGTCAATAAAAAAGGATGATATTTATGAAAAATTACGCCGTTATACCTTTTATTATCGCGGTTATTATGCTTTTGGCTCCGCTGAGCGCGTTCCTCGGCAGAAGCAGTGATTCGGACGAGCCGTCAAGCGAAAAAGACAGCGGTTATATCAACGTTTCTGACAGTAAAGACGATTCTTACATATCCGTTTTTAACCCGAGCGACAATTCGGTCAAAAAAATGGAGATGCGCGATTACTGTATCGGAGTCGTCGCCGCGGAAATGCCCGCTTCATATGAAATTGAGGCTTTAAAGGCACAGGCTCTCGTCGCTCTTACATACGCGCAGTACGTTAAGGACAACAATATAAGCGAAAACGGCGATATCGCCGCCGACAGCTCTGTAAATCAAGGATTTTTGACTCAGGACGAAATGAAAGAAAAATGGGGCGGAGATTACGACGAATATCACGAAAAAATATGCGAGGCGGTCGACACTGTTATAAATTACAGAATATATTATGATTCAAAGCCTATCGACGCGCTGTACCACGCTATCAGCTTCGGAAAGACAGAGGACGCCGAAACAGTTTGGGGCAAGGATATTCCGTATCTTAAAAGCGCGGACAGTTCATGGGACAAACAGTCGCCGAGGTATAGCTCGACCACCGTTTTTGATTCCGAACAGTTTAAGCAGCGCTGTTCGAAAATAGACGGAGTCAGTCTCGGGGACGACAAAAAAACCTGGTTTTCCGATATTAAAAAATCAAAGGCGGGAACTGTCGAGACTATGAAAATAGGCTCTGTGACATTAAGCGGGTCAAAGGTCAGAACTCTTTTTTCGTTGAGAAGCCCCGCGTTCGATCTTACTTACGACAACGGCTATTTTACGTTTAAATCATACGGATACGGTCACGGAGTCGGAATGAGTCAGTACGGCGCGAACTGCATGGCTCTCGACGGTAAAAAATACAACGAAATAATATCTCATTACTATAAAGGAGTTTCGATCGTGAATATCAAAAAATAAATGAATTTTTATACATTGCAAATTTTGCTTGATTTTATCGTCCGTCCGATATATTATATATTAGTAAAGGAAAATACTTTTACTGACGCTTTGCGTGTATTCTGTATATCGGAGGCATGAAAATGAATAACGTAATCAAACGATTATCAGCGCTGGCTGTGTCCGCGCTGACTCTGACGGCTCTTTTTTCCGGCTGTACCGACAGTATTAAAGCCGAAAAGGCGAATCAGGGCGAGGTTCAGACTCTGTTTGACCTTGAAAACAATGTTTTTATTCCCGACTCTAATCTGATGATTTCCGAGGATGAAAAATACTCGTTTTCGCTTTTTTCTGCCAGATTCGTTTCTATATACAATCAGATAATGACGGATCATCCCGAGTGTAAAATTCCCGATATATCAAAGGTTGAACAGACGCAGGACAAGACTCCGTATTTCGAATACGACAGTTACCGCTGTGAACTGAAAACGGCTTCATCTGCGCAGTATGCGCCGTATATCACGATTTATACGCCGATAAATAACAGCTCGATGTATGAAATGCGGCTTACATTCGACGGGCAGAATTATCCTTCGGAGTATTACGATATATTCAGACAGATGTGTTTGTGCACGTTCAGAATAATGCTTCCCGAGTGTCCCGACAGCGCACTTACAGATCTTTTCGAGGCTTTGTATGCGTCGGCGTACGATAACGATTATACGGACGGTTATAAGCGTCCCCCCGTATTCCTGTACAGAAGCAAGAACGTAGGACTGTTTTCATATTATTCGGACGGTTCGGTAAATGTAAGCCTTATACCGCTTGACGAATTGTTCTTTGATTCGCTTGTCGGAAACGACGTTCATATCTACGATATCGCGACGAAGAAAAATTATGATTCGATAAATTCGGACGACGAGGATAAATAAAATGAGGCTCTCGGAATTTTAACGGTTCCGGGAGCATTTTTATATTTAAGCTTATTAATGCAAAAATCCGTCCCGCCTAAAAAGCGGAACGGAAATTTTTATTGTTTATTTAATTATATAAGCTTATTTGTCAAGATTTCTCGTGCAGACGGTAACGGTTTTGAATACATCCTCGAATCTGTTGAGAGCCTCGTCGATGATTTCATCTGTGTCTGCAAGGGAAGTGTAAAGACGGCTGCCTGCAAGAGTAACAAGTCCGTGAGCCATGTATGCCGCGCCCATCTGCTCCATAGCAACCTTTCTTCTGAGCATTTCGGGCTTTGCCTTGAGCATGGGAACTACGGATTTAAGAACGTTAAATGAACTGAAGTCATAGCTCATTGCTCCCGTGCACTCGAGGTGAACGATAGAGCCCTGATTGTATACGACGAACGGGAGAGCGTATCTGTCGACAAGCTCCTGAAGTCCTCTCGCAAGTCTGTCGCCGGCAAGACCGGCTTTTTCGCATGCGTTTGTTTTTTCGATTTCCTGAATAGCGCAGTAGCCTGCATAGGACGAAAGCGGGTTAGCAGCGAGAGTACCGCCGACATAAGCACGCTTCATCATGGTGCCTACGCCTGCCGCCATACCGCTGACATACTCTTTCTTACCGCCTACGCCGCCTGCCGCGGGATATCCGCCGGCAACGATTTTTCCGAAGATCGTAAGATCGGGAACTACGCCGAAGTAGCCCTGAGCACCGCCCAGGCCTACGCGGAAGCCTGTAACGACCTCGTCGAATATCATAAGCGCGCCGTACTTGTCGCAGAGTCTGCGTACGCCTTTATTATAATCAAAATCAACGGGTCTGGTTCCGCTCTCGGGACCTACGGGCTCTATGAGAACAGCAGCGGTTCCGCCCTTGAGCATATTGATTCTCAGCATGGATTCGAGCATGTCGAGATCATTGGGTCTTACCTCGTCGGTAGTGCCGTAACAGCTTCTGGGAATACCGTGAGACTCAAGGAAGCTTCTCGAACCGGGAATTTTAAGACCGTAAACCATCTGATCCGACCAGCCGTGATATGCTCCGCCGACTTTGATGACTCTCTTTGCCTTGGTAGCGTTTCTTGCAACGCGGATAGCCGCCATGACGGATTCGGTACCCGAACCGAGCATGCGGAACATCTCTACATTGGGCATGTGCTTGTTGATTTCCTTAGCGAGAAGAAGCTCTCCCTCATGGAAAAGTCCGGTTACGGGACCGCACTCCTTGATGAGCTTGATAACCTTTTCCTGAACGGGCTTATAGTTGCTTCCGAGAATGGTGGGACCGCCCGCCTGAAGGAAGTCAATATACTTGTTTCCGTCTCTGTCATAAAGGTAAGCGCCGTCTGCTTTAGTTACGCAGATGGGGAACGGGAAGTTAAAAGCGAGGTTGTGCTGAACTCCTCCGGGAATATACTGCTTAGCCTCGGTTGTGATTTCCTTTGATTTTGCGCACTTTGTCTCAAAATGGTCGAGAACTCTTGCAAGCTCGTCGTCGGAAATGCAGTAGATAGGCTGTGATGTAAGGTTGTTAAGTCTTGCATAGATGTCCTTAGCGTCCTGCCAGTTGCTGATAGCATAGCCGTTACTCATGTTTTATATCCTCCTGATCTTTCAGAAAATTAATAAATTTCTGGATTTTATTGTTAGTTTCGTCCCGATCGTCAAAATGCTCTTTATTGATGAACTTTTGGAAAATCAGTCCGAAATATGAGCCTAATATAAAAGCGGAAATATCCTTCGGAGTAAAATCCTTTTTAAGTTTTTCATACCCCGATTGAGCTATTTCCGAACGCATTACAGCGTCTATCTGCGCGACGGAGTTTTTGCCGTCGTAGAGAATACTCCTGATAAACAAATCTATCATTAAATTCGGATACGGGTATGTGTCAAACGTAAGTCTTTCAAAAATCGAGCTGATGCTGTGCGAGGCGTCGGTAGCGTTCAAAATATCGCCTATTTCTTCGTTTGCAATCTGATTCATCAAATCGTCAAGCGACGTAAAGTGCGTGAAAAACGTAGAACGCGAAATATCCGCGCTTTCACTTATCTGGTCTATTGTAACGTTGCCTATGCCTTTTTCTTCAAAAAGCATCTTTGCGCTGTGCATTATCGCCTTGTGCGTTCTCTCACGTTTTTTCAGGCGGTGTTTATGCTCCATTTTTTATCTCCGTTCTTTTTTTATCATTATACAATGCCGAAACGTGAATGTAAAGCATAAATTTGAACATGAGTGTAAAAAACGACAGATTTATATAATGTGACTATTTTTAAATATCCTTCGATTTGCGAATGGTTTGCATATTGACAATTTTGCATCTGAATGATATAATGATTTGCGAATGAATCGCAAATTTGAGAGATGATAAAATATGTCTAAATATATGACAAAGCAGAGAAGAATACTTACGGATTATTTTATGTCGCATGTCGACGAGCAGCTGACGGCAAAGCGTATCGCAAACGAGCTTACACCCTGCGGGATAAGCGTCAGCGCGATATACAGAAATCTTTCCGATATGGAGTCCGACGGGCTTATAAAAAGATGCTCTAAAAACGGTTCGCGTGAGGTATATTATCAATATACGGCTGCGGGAAAGTGCGCGGGATGCTTTCATCTGACGTGCAGAATATGCGGACGGGTTTTTCACATGAATCCGTCGACTGCGGGGCTTATGCTCTCGCGCGTTGCGGACGAGGACGGATTTTATATCGATATGTCCGACACAGTTATTTTCGGAGTATGTTCAAGGTGTGCCGAAGCGTGAGAAAGTGTTTTACAGAAAGTGTTTTATAATGAAAAGAAAATTGTTTATTTTAATTTTAATATCTGTTTTGTGCGTTTTGACTGTCTTTTCATCGTGTACGAAACCGGATATGAATGCCGGCGGGACAGATAAAAAAAAGATAATAACCGTCTCGGTTTTTCCTATATACGACTGGGTGCGCGAGGTTTCCCGCGGTTCGGGCGGAGTCGATGTACGCCTGCTTATTGATTCGGGAACGGATATGCATTCATATCAGCCGTCTGCGGCGGATATACTGAAAATCACACAGTCCGATATGTTTATATTCGTCGGCGGAGAGAGCGACGAATGGGCGAAAAAGGCGTTAGAGAACGATTCTTCGTCAAAAACGGAGGCGTTAGCCGTAACCGATGCTCTCGAGGATTATCTCCTTGCCGAGGAGGAGCTTCCCGGAATCGAGGATAAGCATTCTCATGCCCATGAAGAAGCGGGCGAAACAGAGAACGACGAGCATGTCTGGCTTTCTTTGAAAAATGCGGAGGTTTTCACGGATATTATTGCAGAGAAGCTTGCTTCGACAGATCCCGAAAATGCGGATTTATATTATAACAATGCAAAGAATTATGTAAGCCGTTTGTCAGAGCTTGAAAGCGAATATAATTCCGTTGTAAAAAACGCAAAAAGAGACGTTATCATAGTCTGCGACAGATTTCCGTTCAGATATCTTACGGACGAATTTTCAATAAAATATTACGCGGCTTTTTCGGGCTGTACGTCGGAAACGGACGCGAGCTTTAAAACGGTTTCTTTTCTTATCAATAAGGCGAACGAATTAAAAACGGACTGCCTTATAACCGCCGACGGCTCCGATAAAAAGCTTGCGCGGACGGTTGCTTCATGCATGAATGAAAAGGATATTAAAATTCTGACGCTCGATTCTATGCAGACTGTTTCAAAACGGGATATTGACGGCGGAAAAACGTATCTGTCCGTTATGAGGAGCAATCTTGAAACGCTTAGCTGTGCACTTGATTCGGAGGGAAAATAAAATGGTACAATGTATTTGCCGTGAGCTTTCGGTCGGCTATGATTCGAAAACCGTTGCGGGGGGAATAGACTTTACAATAGAAAAAGGGGATTATATCTGTATCCTCGGTGAAAACGGCTCGGGAAAAAGCACGTTCGTTAAAACTCTGCTCGGACTGATAGAGCCGGTATCCGGCAGTATAGAATTCAAAAACCGTAAAAAGAACGGTATAGGCTATCTTCCCCAGCAGACGGACGTTCAGCGCGATTTTCCCGCGACGGTCGGCGAAATAGTTTTGTCGGGATGTCAGGGGAAGAGCGGACTGTTCTATTCTAAAAAGGATAAGGCTTCGGCGGAGTATTCAATGAAAAAAACGGGGATTTTGAATCTTTCGAAGAGGAGCTACCGTGAGCTGTCTGGCGGTCAGCAGCAGAGAGTTCTGCTCTCACGCGCACTGTGCGCCGCCGATGATATGCTTCTGCTCGACGAGCCTGCCGCCGGACTTGACCCGGAATCAACTGAGATTATGTATTCGATAATAGAGAAATTAAACAGAGACGACGGAGTAACCATTCTCATGGTAACTCACGATATTTCCTCGGCAATGCGGTATGCAAAGCACGTTCTTCATATAGGAAAACAGGTGACGTTCTCATCGCGGGACGATTATTTCTTAAAAAATAATGAAAGGGGCGAATACTGATATGGCTTCTTTCTTTTCGAATTTATCCGAATATCTTTCCTATCCGTTCGTACAGTACGCGCTGATAACCGGCGTACTCATATCGCTTTGCTCGTCGGTGCTCGGCGTGTCGCTCGTGCTTAAACGGTTTTCGTTTATCGGAGACGGTCTATCGCATGTGGCGTTCGGTGCGATGGCTGTTGCGGGCGTTATGGGACTTAGCAATAATATGCCGTTGACTCTGATAATAACCGTTGTCAGTGCGGTGTTAATGCTGTCGGCGGGAAAGAACGCAAAAATAAAAGGCGACGCGGCTGTCGCAATGATATCGGTCGGCGCGCTTGCTGTCGGATATCTTCTTATGAATATATTTCCGTCAACGTCGAATGTTTCGGGCGACGTATGCTCTACGCTGTTCGGTTCGTCCTCGATTCTGACGCTTACGAAAACGGACGTCATAGTCTGCGCTGTGATGTCTGCCGCGGTAATGATTCTTTTCGTATTGTTCTACAATAAAATATTCGCCGTTACGTTTGACGAGGATTTTGCGCGTTCTGCGGGTATAAAAATAAAGCTTTACAATATTATGATAGCCGTTTCGTCGGCGGTTATAATTGTTCTGGCGATGAATCTCGTCGGCTCTCTGCTCATATCCGCATTGATAATATTCCCGGCACTGTCCGCTATGCGTATGTTCAGAAGCTTTAAATCCGTAGTTGTTGCCTCGGCTGTATTTTCTGTTTTATGCTCCGTTGCGGGAATACTTATATCGGTTTCTGCTTCAACTCCCGTCGGCGCGACGGTTGTCGCGGCGGATATTGCGGGATTCTTTGTTTCATGCGCGGTCGGAAGAATAATCAAAAGGGCATAAAGTTTTGAATAAATCATAACCACCCGTTAAACGGGTGGTTCAGCTTGTCGAAAAAGTAGTTTTCGACAAGCTGTGAGACTGTCGAAAGTGTGCCTGAATTTCG
>UQQT01000031.1 GCA_900543395.1 uncultured Oscillospiraceae bacterium
ACGCAGCCATACTTGCAATCAGATGTAAACCTTTAGATGTTACAGAGTTCAAGCGCCACTGTACAAAAGTACCGCAGCGAGAAAAAAACGAAAAACGCAAATGCCCCGAAATTATCAGGTTTCGGGGCATTTCATTAAAAAAATCAAAAATATGTTTGAAAGTGATCAATAAAAAACTTTTTCTGATTTAATAAAATATAACGTGTCTTTAAGGCGTGGTTCAGGTGCTTTATCGACAGTCTGAACAAAGCCGTAATTTGCGGTTCCGTTTTTGTTTTTATGCCGTGCGTTTATTTTCTATTGACAAATGCAAAACGCGATAGTATAATTTTTTTGTAAATTTAACTTTAAAATAAAATGAGGTGACAGGATGGAATCCGGCAGCGGACACGGGCGACGGAAATTAAATGACGAAATACCGCGAAAAACGCTGACGACGATTTCATCCGCCGTCGGTTTAAGGCTTTGATTAACCGAAAACACGGGAGCATTCCGCCCTGTTCGGTTTTAAAATCCGTGATTTTATTTAAGCCGTATTGACGTTTTTCGGGTCTTTATAAAGGCTCGTTTTTTATTTCCCGACCCCTCTGCTATGCAATAATACAGGGGGAATTTTTAATTGACTAAAGAAGTATTTGAAAGACTGCTCGAGGAAAAGCAGTACAAGGCAATAAAAAGCATATTCGACACGCTCAATCCCGTCGACACGGCGGCTCTCCTGCCCGAATTCGACGAAAAGGAAATGGTTATACTGTTCCGTCTGATTCCTAAGGAAAGCGCCGCGCTCGTATTCACGTATCTTGACGCAGAGAAGGAGCAGGTGCTCGTCGACGCAATAACGGATTCAGAGCTGAGGGCGATAATGAACGACATGTTCATCGACGATACCGTTGACGTTATAGAGGAAATGCCCGCAAACGTCGTGGAGAGAATTCTGCTGTGTACGTCGCCGGACAAACGCAGAGCGATAAATTCTGTTCTTAATTATCCCGACGACAGCGCCGGAAGCATTATGACTCTCGAATTTGTAAGCCTTAAAAAGGAATATACCGTCGCCGACGCACTTCAAAAAATCAAACAGACGGGAATTCACAAGGAGACTATTTACACCTGCTATGTTATAGAAAAGCATAAGCTTCTCGGCATAGTCTCCGCAAAGGAGCTTCTGACATGCGGAGACGACGAGAAAATTGAGGACATAATGGAGACTAACATAATCTCCGTTCACACGCATACCGACAAAGAGGAGGTCGCTAATTTATTCAACAAATACGACCTTATATCTCTGCCCGTAACCGACAACGAAAACTGCATCGTCGGAATAGTAACCTTCGACGACGCTATAGACGTTATTCAGGAGGAAGCGGAGGAGGACTTCTCCAAAATGGCAGGTATGACCCCCGCCGACAAGCCGTATCTTAAAACCTCGGCGTTTCAGCTGTGGAAAATGCGTATACCGTGGCTTTTGGTATTAATGATATCGGCTACGCTTACCGGCATAATTATTTCGTCGTTCGAAACCGCTCTTTCAAAGATAGTAGCCCTCACCGCGTTTATCCCCATGATAATGGGTACCGGCGGTAACTCGGGCAGCCAGGCTTCCGTCGCGGTTATCCGCGGAATCTCGCTGGGCGAAATCGAATTTAAGGATATATTTAAGGTTATATGGAAAGAGTGCAGAGTCTCCGTGCTGTGCGGAGTATCGCTCGGTATCGCGGGCTTCGGCAAGGTAATGCTTGTAGATTATCTGATAATGCACACCGTCGGCACGTCGGTTACATCCGCGCTGTGGATTGCGCTCGTAGTCGGAATAACACTCGCGTTCACCGTTATATGCGCGAAATTCATCGGATGTACGCTCCCCATGCTCGCGGGAAAAATCGGACTCGACCCCGCGGTAATGGCAAGTCCGCTGATAACGACGGTCATGGACTCCGTTTCTCTGCTGATTTACTTCGCGGCGGCGGCTGTCATACTGCATTTGTAAAAATAAAATTTTTATAAATACAGAGCGAACAGTGAAGATTGAAGATTGCCGGTGCAAATCCTGACGGATTTGTCATTGGAAGAACAAAACGTACCTCGTAAGCGTATGGCAAAATCTTTATAATCAACGTTTTTAGAAGAAAACGAAACCGGTTCTTTTCTCTCTTCTCCTTTGTTTTTATTTCCGTTCATATCTATGGACGGAAATTTTTTCTTTTTATCTTGACTTTATTTAAAAAATATGATATACTTTTAATACAAAATTGCTTGTTTTAGGAGGAATAAATTGTGAAAAACGCAACAAAACGAATTACATCCGTCTTATTATCCCTCATAATGCTTATCGGCCTGACGACGTTCTTTACCGTGTTCGCCGACAATGAGCCGTCCGTAAAGCTTTCGTACAAGCTTGATTTCGAAAGTGATGACAAGGATCTTACATTCACCCCGAGCGTCAGCGATTATTACAACTTTAATTCGGGCGATATATCCGCCGATTACATTTCGTTCGGAATATTCCGCGGAGATAAACTTTTCATGAGTCTTTACGACGCGGATTCGGACGGCGATTCGACGGTGCATATCGACGGAAGCTTCTACCTCGACGAGGGCGTGGAATATACGATATCGTCATTCGCATATGATATTAAAGTCCAAAAAGAAAGTAATGACGAGAACTCGTATGCTTTTGAATTCGTTAAGCATTCCATTACCGTTACGTCGGACGCAATGTCGATTGAGCCGACGGGTGTTGACATCCGCATGCTTTCGCGTTATGACGACAAAATTTACATCGGCGAAATACTGACAGTCACCGCGAATATCATTCCGACAGGGGCAAACATCCGCAATCTTACCCAGACGATATCCGATGAAAGCGTTATCGTCCTCGAAAGTATGGAAACATATCTCGACTTGTCGAGAGTCTTGACGTTCGAGGTTGTCGGCAAAGGAACGAGCACGGTTACTTTTACAGAACCCGAAAGCGGTGTAACCGCAGAACTCGAAATCACCGTAAAGGGCGGCCGATTCGAATTTGCAATGAGACGCTTCGGCGATTTCATTAAAAGAATTATTGAAATGATCAGGATTTGGTTTTCTTAACTAAAATATAAATTTGTACTCTGTAACACCTAAAAGTTTACATCCGATTGCGTGTATGGCTGTGTTTAACAAGAATCGGGAATGCAGGCAGGCTGTCTCCTGTCAGGTTTGATAACACAGTTAAACACTGTCATACGCCGTAATACTTGTGAAGCTTTGGAAATTACAGAGTATCGGGAGGACAAAAACTTGAATACTTCTTTTAAACGAGTAACATCCATTATGCTCTCCATGCTTATGCTCATGTCGTTCGCGGTATGCTTTACCGCTTCCGCAGAGGACGGAAAAACGATAACGGGTTCCTCCGTTCTCAATTTTGACAAAAAGGACGAGGAGTATACCTTTATCCCCGATAAGAGTGATTACTACAATTTCCGTTCAAGCGTTATCGAATTCGGAATGGTATACACGCTGATAACCGATGCCGACGACAGTGATTCGTATAAATTTGTGTATATTGAAGAGTCGCAGCTCGAAATCGACGAAAATTATACGTGCTTCGGCAATTACAGCTATTACCTCGAAAAAGGCAAAGCGTATATAATAACATCAATCGCATACAAATATAATGAAGAACCCGAGGAGTGCGGACATTATGATATAACCGACGAGTTTATCCCGCACACCGTTACGATCACGGACAATGCATGGTCGATAGCTCCCGAAAAAATCGAGCTGTACCTCTCGCATTTCGAAGATGTAAATAAAATTTTCGTCGGAGAGGAAATATATCTCAATGCTTATTTCCGACCCCTTAGCTCGAGCATACATTTTAAAAATCTCGAGGTAACAAGCTCGGATGAAAACGTCGTATACGTTATCGAACCGTCAGACCCGGAATGGGCTCAGATCGCTAATCAAATCACGCTTCTCGCCGTCGGCAAGGGCACCGCGACAGTAACCGTAACCGATCCCGACAGCGGAGTAAGCTCCGAAATTGAAATAACCGTAAACGGCAGCGGATTCGAATATCTGCTCCGCCAAATCCGCCTGATTATATTGAAAATAATATCTTTCCTCAGAATGTTCGGATGGATATTCTCTTGATCTGAATGACAACCAAACCGTAATTTATAATTAAAATTTACGGAGCCGTCGATTGCTTTGACGGCTCCGTTTTTTATCTCAGAAAATGAAACAGTGAAAAAATAGTAAAATTTCAGTGGAATTTTTTATCATTTGGTTAAAATATCCGAACAGGAAAAACTCTTCTCTCCCGGAAAATACGGATAAATTATTTTTATATAAACATCCGCCCGCATGCGATTCGTTTCTGCATGCGGGCGGTATTTGTTTTCTTATTTAATTCGACGGTTATTTAAAATTTCATTCGCGCTAAGTTTTGCTTATCAGCGTTATTCTGCCCGTATCGGACACCGAGTATCTGTACGTATACGAGCTTGCGACGTAGCCCCGGCTGTTTACATACTTAAACCGGACGTTGACCGTGCCCTCGCCGATGGATTTCAGTATAAAATACTGTTTTCCGTCCTTCGTATCGTCGGAGAACAGTGTGAGATTCTGCTTATAATACGAATCCGAAAGAGTCATGACTCCCTGTCTGTCAAACGAGCACTCCCACGAATAGCCCGAGGACGGGTTTGCGTACAGGGAAACCGTGACCGTATTCTGTTTAACGCCGAGCAATGTAGAAAACGCCGCGATTATCGCCGCGAATCGCTGCAGCCATCTGAAAAGCATTGACATCGGTCTCACCTCCGCAAGAGCTCAAATACACTCTTTCTTGTTTACAATTGTATCATTTTGTGAACAAAAAGTCAAACTTTTTTTAAAAAAAATTCATATTTCAATTGATTTCCGTCACATTCGCAGATTTATATAATTATTTTATATATAATTCTTTGTAAATCTTCTTTAAAAGTTATTTACATTTATTTTTGATTAGTTTATAATAAGGATGTATTACTACGCTCCGAACATTCGGGGCATCAGGAGGTCAACTTATGTCAGCACCGACGTCAAAAGCAAAACTGCCGTCAAAGATCATCGCTCTCGTATTGAGTCTGATGATGATTCTGACGGCGATGCCTCTGTCGTTTGTCGCTTCGGCGGACAACGGCTCGGGCGTACTTACGCTGCCCTCGATCTCCGACGTACATTACGTCGCGGATTTCAACAGAGGCAACTACAACGACGCCTATATGTCATGGGCGCACGCTAACAACAAACACGCAAAGCAGATGGATTCCCTGCTTGACTCCGCGCTCGCGGCTGTCGAGGAGCACGCAAAGCAGAACGGAATGAAGTATCTGCTTCTCGCGGGCGACCTTTCGGCTAACGGCGAGCTTTCGAACCACGAGGCTCTCGCAAAACGTCTTGAGCAGTTCGAAAAGGACACGGGAATTCAGGTTATCGTAACAAACGGCAACCACGACATCAACAACTCGAACGCTTCCACTTTCATGAACGGCAAAGAGGAAGATACGATGAAAACCACTCCCGAGCAGTTCAAGAGAACGTATAAGAACCTCGGATGGGATCTTGCGTACCACACCTACACCCCCTCAAAGGGCAAGGCGGGCATGCTCTCTTACTCCGTAAAGCTTGACGGCGGTTACAGACTCATCGTCATGGACGCCGGCAAGTATTCAAAGGACAACACCGAAAAGCAGAAAGACGAGCATGAAACCGGCGGCAACATCACCGACGGGCTTATGAACTGGATTCTCGCAGAGTGCGCCGACGCAAAGGCAAACGGCGAAACCGTTATCGGCATGACTCACTGGGATTTAAGCCCGCAGTCATACTTCCAGGGCTACGTTCTTCAGGGATTCGTAATGGATAACTGGGAGCAGGTCTCCGACAAGCTCGCGGACGCAGGCATGCACTGGGTATTCACCGGTCACTCGCACTGCAATGATATATCCTCGACATACTCCGACAGCGGAGAGGCAATTTACTCGATAATGACGTGCAGTATTGTCGAGTTTCCCCATATGTTCAGAGAGACGACATTCACAAAGAACGGCGGCAGCGTAAAGGCTGATTTCAACGTATATGACGCCGACTGCGTAAAGCCCGTAACCGATTCAGACGGAGTAACGTACGCCGTTCCCTACAGGGAAAGCGCGTCGCTTAACAACCAGTACTACGATCTCGACCTCGCTCAGTACGTTACGAATATCGTAATGAGACTCATAAATGAAAAGGTTGTTCCCGGCATAAAAGAGAACGGCAGTCTTATCGACTACATTCAGAAGTCGTTTAACCTCGACCTTCAGTCAAAGCTCAACGACCTTATCGGCGGCGGAATCACCATCGCGGGTATCGCCGTATTCAACGGCAAAAACATAATGAACCTTGTAAGAGATATTTCGACCCAGCTTGAAAAGAATTATCTCAAAGACACGACAAAATTAAGAGATATCGTTTACAATGCGGTAAACGCGATTCTCAACGAGCCGATTTCCGAGGAAACGAGCAATAAATTCGCTTCGAAATACGGATTCGGCAGCGGTGACAAAGCCGGCACTCTCGGCGACGCGGCAAAGAACGTTCTCGTTTACATGTACGAGGGCAACGAGGATATTTCGGACGACGAATTCATGCTCGACGTACTCGCGCAGTGCGACGACGGCTCTCTTACCGATAAGCTTCTCGACATAATCGTAAAGGATCTCCTCCACGGCGTTATCATGGACGAGCTTCTTTCGAATATCGAAATCAATCTCGAAACCGTACTCGGACTCGACAAATCCTCGACTCTCGGCGGATACTTCGACTATGCGATATCGGGAATTCTCGGTATACTCGGTTCTGACAAATCGGCTATGGGCATTATCAACATGCTCCTCAGCAAGGGTATCGTCAAGCAGTACGGCACGTCCGTAGACGAGATTGTCACGAATCTCAGAAACACTTACATTGATCAGCCCAGAAAGAGAAGCGTCGGCTGGTCGTTAAGAAACATTCTCGGCTCCATGGTAACGGACGAGGTTCCGCAGGTCAACGGCGACAACAACGTCTCCTACACATATTCGGGTCCCGTCGCTGTCGAAGCTACGAGCGAGAACATGAGAAAGCCCTCCGAGGTTACCGTAACATTCGGCAAGGACACAAAGACGCAGGCAAACATCAACTGGTATACGAAATACTCTGTAACGGGTACTGATATCGAAATATACGAAGAGGGCGGAAACGTCAAGTTCACGGGTAAAAATTACGTTGACGACGGAATCGACGCTAAGAAGATAACCGAACAGACGACGAGAACGTTCCCCGGAATAGACGTAGGCGTATTCGGAATATTCGACCACGCGCTCACAACGCAGAGACACACAGTCAAGCTCTCGGGACTCGAACCCGGCGTTACCTACTATTACAGAGTCGGCGACGCGTCGAGGGACTGGTGGAGCGAGACCGGAACGATCTCAACCGCTGACGGAAGCAATAAGGTAACGTTCATTCACACGGGCGATCCTCAGGCTTCAAGCCCGAACGAGTACAACGAATGGTACGACACCCTCGCCGCGGCAAACTCGCTTGCCGATTACGACTTCATCCTCAATACGGGCGACATCGTAGACCACGGCAACAACTTAAAGCAGTGGCAGTGGGCTCTCGACTACGGTGCAAGCGACGAGATCATGAACACGTTCTTCGTTCCCGCGTCGGGCAACCACGAGGGCTACGGACAGAATGCAACGGTCAAGAATTTCTATATAGATTCGGCTCCCGAGCAGGACACGACGACCGGCGTTTACTATTCATTCGATTATAATAACATTCACGTTGCGGTTCTTAACACGAACGACCTCAACGACAAGGACGCTCTCACCGACAAACAGATCGACTGGCTTAAAAAGGATATGAATTCATCCTCCGCACAGTGGAAATTCGTCGCAATTCACAAGGGCGTATACACCAACGGCACGCACTATAACGACGACGACGTAACAGCTATCAGAGGTCAGTTCAAAACCCTGATGCCCGAACTCGGAATCGACATAGTATTCCAGGGTCACGACCACGTTTATTTAAGAACGAACGCTCTTAACGACAACAAAATCGCTTCGAACGGCTACAAGGGTACGACAATTTACGACGACGGTGCATACAAGACCATGGAAGATCCCAAGGGCACGATTTATATTATAAGCGGTACCGCGGGAAGCAAGCATTATCCCGACCTCGGCGACGGCGAATCCGGCAAGGGGTTCCCCACCGCAGAAAAAATTTACAAGACCGAGAAATCTATATTCTCCAAAATCGTAGTTGACGGCGATATGCTCTACTTCGACGCGTTCACCGTAGACGGAAAGACGACAAAGAACATCGACTCATTCGCAATCAAAAAGACCAAACCCGAGTATATCAAGGGCGACGTAAATCTTGACGGAACCGTAAATGCGGCGGACGCCAGACTCGCGCTGAGAAACGCGGCAAAGATCGAAAATCTTTCAGCACTCTCGATCAAGGCGGGCGACCTTGACGGCGACGGGGTTATCACCGCGGCGGAGGCTCGTACGATACTCAGAGTTGCGGCAAAGCTCGAACATTTCTAAACCGAAAAAAGGAGTAACGGCACATGAAAAAACATTTTAAAAAGATTCTCGCCGTCGTTCTCTGTTTCGCAATGCTTCTTCCTCTCGCTCCTGCGGCATTCGCGGCGGAGTACGAGAACGATTACATTATCGCGGAATCCGACGGCACAAAGAACGTAAACAAGATCACAAAGGGATTTTACAACGCGGTCGACAAGCTCATTAAGGTTCTTGTCAAGGCTATAAATCTCCTCGTTCCCGCTCCCAAGTCATGGGAAAGCTCGGACAGCTATTCGTCCGACGGCTTTATGGCAGGCAGTTCCGAATTCTTAAGCGAACCCGCCGAGGGCGCGCAGTGGTCGCTCGGCTACGGCGAAGCTTCGCTCCTTGAGGGTCAGAACATCATGGACGGCAAACACTACGTTGCAGGCTCTCTCTCCGTTAAGGATAAGCTTGTTACGAGCGTAGCGGATGACCTTAAAGTAAGAACAATCGCTCTCGATGACTCGAGCTCAAGAGGAATCACCGTATTCGCAGTTATCGACGGCTACGGAATGTCTCTTACCGACGTAAGAGGAATCCGTCTCTCTCTTGCGGATTACTGCAAGGAAATGAACATTACGAGTCTTAATATATCCGTTCTTCATCAGCACAGCGCGGTCGACACGTTCGGCATGAACGGCCCCCTTCTCAAGGAGCTGGGCAACGGATTCAGAAACATCTCGGGCAAGGCTCCCGTTAACGGTCAGAATAAAGAATACATGGAGAACCTTTATAAGGTAACGGGCGACACCGTAAAGGCCGCCGTCGAGTCCATGAAAACCGGCAAACTCTACTATGCGGAGCTTGATATGACCGAGTATGTAAAGGATAAGAGACCTCCCTACGTTCTCGACACCAACTTCGACCGTTTCCGTTTCGTTCCCGACGACGGAAGCAGGGGTACCGTATTCTCGACCTCTCCCATCCACTGCGTAGGCTTCGGAGCAGGCGGAACCGACGTTACCGGCGACTATCCTTATTATATGGAGCAGGCTGTAAACGAGATGGGATATAACTTCCTTCTCATCCTCGACGCGGAGCAGGGCACCACTCAGGTTCATCCCAAGGAGTGCGAAGGACTTGAAAGACCCGAAAACATTAAGGTTTACGGCGAGGTTCTTGCGAACGTTCTTATGCAGAACGCGGACGAAAACGAAGTCGCTCCCCTTCTCAATATAAGAAATAAGGAAGTTAAGTTCTCTATCGACAACCCGATTCTTACATTCGCGGGCAAAATGGGACTTGTAACGAACAAGGTTCTCAACGACAACGGCAAGCTTTCCGTTCTCTCCGAGATAGGCTACATGGAGATAGGAAACGACCTCGCGGTTGCTCTCGTTCCCGGCGAGCTTGCGGCGGAGATCGCATACGGCGGATTCCTCACAGCCGAGACTTCGTGGACAAATACCGACTGGACGAAGCCCACTCTTCAGGAAATCACGGGCGACAGACACATGCTCGTATTCGGACTGATGAACGACCAGATAGGCTACATCATCCCCGGCAACGACTTCATGTCGGTAATTTATCCTGCGAACAAATCGCTCGAGCTTGTTTCGCTCGGCGATCAGGCTGCGGCACAGCTGACCGATTACTACGCAGAGCTTGTTGCAGAGTGCAAATAAAACAATAAAAGCAGAGGATTAAAAAATGTGGATTGAGCTTATACATCTTTTTATGCATATACTTATTCTCCTCATGCGTTTCGGAATAATCAACACCGACGAGCTTGTTTCAAAGCTTGAAAATTACGCAAACGGACTTAAAAAATAAGTTATGAAAACTGCGGGGTCTGCGGTATTCGCAGTCCCCGTTCTCATTATATAAGGATAATATATATAATATGATAATACCCGATTTTACAAAAAACGAAGCAAACAAGACTCTCATGTACTTTTCGCTTGACGAAAAAAAGGCGAACGAACTCATGGATTCGCTCGAAAAATTTTATTCGGGATATTCTGAAATGAAGCCGGAGACCGTCGACGGCAAAAAGTACATACGCGTAAGTATTGACTATACGGATTTTTAGGAGATATAAATGAAGATTTTAAGATTTCTGGCGGCAATTTTTACCGTGCTTTTCGCCGTTCCCTCCGTATTTGCCGAGGCGAAAAAGGAGATAAACGAAAATTACGAGTATCAGAATACGCATCTTGCTAAACTCGAAGAATTCTATTCGGACTACACGCCTGCGGATGAAAACTCGTTCTGCGCGTTCGACCTTGACGAGGCGATCGACGGCGGAGTTAAATTCAACGAGGTATCGTTCATTGCGACTCATAACAGCTATGAGCGTCAGGGATGCGACGCATATAAAAAGGTATATAGTAAATTAAGCGCTCTCACGTTCGGAATCGCATCCGAATCGCGCCCCGAATTTGAAAACGAGAATCTGACAGACCAGTTTGAAACCGGAATCAGAAGCATTGAACTCGACGTTGAGACAAAGGATGAAAACGGAGACGTAAGCTTTGTTGTTTCGCATAAGCCCGGAGTCGAAATACGTTCGACATGCTACGACTTCGAAAAGGCGTTGACGGAGATTAAAATGTGGTCGGATCATAACCCGAAGCATCTCCCGATTACGATTATAATAGAGCCGAAAAAGGACGTTCCGTTCTACTCGGGACTTAAAAACTTCAACGTCGGCTACGCGCAGAAGCTCGACGAGGTTATAAGAAAAACACTCGGCGATACACTGCTCACACCGGCGGATATGATGGGCAGTTATGCGTCGTTTAAAGAGATGAGAGAAAACAACGGCTGGCTCACGCTCGAAGAAACGCTCGGCAGAGTAATGGTTCTGCTCCACGATACGACGATAACGGAAAAATATATCGCCCTCGACAAGAGCATTAAAACGCAGGCGATGTTCCCGATGTTAAGAGCCGACGACGCAGACAGAGACTGCGCCTCGTTCCTGCTTATCAATAAGGCGAACGACGCGCTCAAAAATTCGCAGAAAATCATTTATGATAAGAAGCTCATTGTCAGAACGAGAACCGATAATTTCTACACAAAGGAAAAGGACTGCGACAGAGAAACCGCGATTAAAAGCGGAGCGAATATTATTTCGACCGACCACCCCGTGTTTAATAACGAACGCGAATACGATTACGCGGTGACGTTCGACGGGGGTTATACCGTCGCTCTCAATACAAAATAACGGGATATAAAAAGACAACGGGACTTTGTGAAAACGAAGCCCCGTTTTTTTAATGTAAACATTATTATACAACAGCATGCAACATTTAAAACTTTATAAGAGACAAAAGTCAGTGTTAATGACATTTTATTAATCATTATAATGAAATGTAAAAACAGATCGAAACAACACATAATTATTATTTAAGCAATTTTGGTATTTTTAAAATTATACCGTTAAATAATAATTCTTGCTCTCACAGTTCAAAGCTTGTTATCCGCTGCCCGCCGTACACTGTTCACTGCAATAATTTATATAAGTAAATTATTGTTCATTTCGGACTATTGTTTTATTTATTAAATAATGTTACAATCTATAAAAAGCAAAAGGGGCTGGAGTCGTTATGAAAATATTAATTTCCGGTGCGGGGGCAATCGGCGGATGCGTCGGCGTTTTGTTAAAAAACGCGGGACTTGACGTACGTATTATGTGTCACAGCGAGAAAACGAAATCGATTATCGAGGAAAAAGGGTTTTATCTGCACGGCGCGAAGGGCGAGCGTCACGCGGATTTTGTGTGTTATCTCGACTCCGCCGTTCCGGATGAAAAATTCGATATTATAATGATTGCGACGAAATACCTTGCGATGAAGGAGGCCGCCGAAAAAACGATCGGGCTTTTGAAGGATGACGGCGTTATGATAGGCATGCAGAACGGAATCTGCTCCGACGAGCTTGCCGAAATTGCCGGCAGAAGCAGAACCGTAGGCTGTATGATAGGCTTCGGCGCGACAAGAAACGACGTGAACGACGTAACCATGACGAGTCTGGGCGAATTCTACGTCGGAATGGCGGACAGCTCTCACCCTCCGATTCTCGACAAGGTGCGAGATATTCTGGGCAAGGTTCTGCCGACAAAAACAACCGACAACATTACGGCAAGACAGTATTCGAAGCTCATAATAAATTCGTGCATAAACGCTGTCGCCGCAATATCGGGTCAGACTCTCGGCGTTATTTTGGACGACGGCAGGGCGCGTTCGCTGTTTCTGAAAATTGCGAGAGAGGGAATGTACGTAGCCAAGGCAATGGGATTAAAGGTTCCGAAATACGGTGCGCTTCTTGACTATAATTTATTGATGCTCGGCGACAATAAAATTTACAATTCTCTTTGCAAGGGTGTGGTTTTGCTTGTCGGAAAGTCGAAATACTCGTCCGTCAAGCCGTCGACGCTTCAGTCGCTCGAACGCGGAGAAAAGACGGAAATAGATATTTTCAACGGCTATTTTTCACGTATGGGCAAAAAATACAACGTAAAAACGCCCGTAAACGACCTGCTTTATACAATGATTAAGCAGATAGAATCGGGTGAACGTCCCATAACTCCCGATAATTTAGAGGAATTCAGAGGACTTATTTAGAAAATATACATAAGTTCATTTTTTTTCTATTGACAACGTGTTTTTTATATGTTAATGTAAAGATGATAGAGGCGCGTTTAGCGATTAGTAATATCGGAAGCTGTAAGACCGGCCGGGTCGATGTCCGATACGAAAGGCGCGGACGCCGAGGGGACTTCACGGCACGGAGTCTGCCGGTTTGGCAAAATAAGATTTGTCCGACTGTCGCTTAAACTGCGGAGAGCTATCTGATACCGTTTTATTTTTCGGGTATTCGGCGAACCGCATTTACGGTTCGCCTTTTTTGTCTGCCGTAAATGCATAAAAGCGAGACTATCACATAATTTATTAAAGTTAAGGAGTTATGCGTAATGTCAGAAAATTTTACAAAAAAGAGAGTATTCACAGGCGCTGCAACCGCGCTTATCACACCGTTCACCGAGGACGGCATTAATTATCCCCAGTTCGAAAGACTCATAAATTGGCAGATAGAAAGCGGAATCGACGCACTCGTTATCTGCGGAACCTCGGGCGAGGCGTCGACAATGAGCGACGACGAACACCGCGACGCCATTCGCTTTGCAGTTAAGACCGCGGCTCACAGAGTTCCGATTATAGCAGGTACCGGAAGCAACGATTTGTCATACGCTCTCGACCTCGTTGACTGCGCATGCGGCGCGGGCGCCGACGCGGTTCTCGCCGTCACGCCTTATTACAACAAGGCAACGCAGAACGGACTTATCAAAATGTACAACGCGATTGCGGACAGAAGCACCGTTCCCGTAATTTTGTACAACGTACCCTCGCGCACGGGCGTAAACATTGAACCTGCAACGTACGAGGCTCTTGCGGAGCATGAAAACATCGTCGGAATTAAAGAGGCGAACGGAAACATGTCGAAAATCGTCGAGACTATGGCGAGAGTTCACGGCAGACTCGATTTGTATTCGGGCAACGACGACCAGATAGTTCCGCTCATGGCTTTAGGCGGAGTCGGATGCATTTCCGTTCTGTCGAATCTCCTCCCCGGCGAAACGTCGAAGCTGTGTCACTCGTTCCTCGACGGCGACATAGAGACCGCGAGAAACATGCAGTATAAATATCACGACCTTATTGACGCGCTTTTCTGCGAGGTCAACCCAATTCCCGTTAAGGCGGCAATGTCGGCAATGGGCTTTTGCGACAATATTTTAAGACTTCCTCTTACCGAGATGGAATCCTCTCATGCCGAAAAGCTTTATGCTCTGATGAGAGAGCAGGGTATAAACGTCTGAAATTAAGGGGGAGAGAACAATGAAAATGCTTCACGATAATTTGGGAGTGAACGAAAAGGGACATCTTACGATAGCGGGAGTCGATACCGTAGCTCTTGCAAAGGAGCACGGCACACCGTTAATCGTATTTGATGAAAATAAATTAAGAGAAAACTGCCGTATTTATAAGGAGTCAATGGCTCGTCACTTCGGGGAAAACTCGCTTGCTCTCTATGCGGGCAAGGCTTTCTGCTGTAAGGAGATGTACAGAATCGCAGCCGACGAGGGAGTCGGCGCGGATGTGGTTTCCGGCGGAGAGCTTTACACCGCAGTCAGCGCGGGCTTCCCGACAGACAGAGTGTTTTTCCACGGCAACAACAAGACCGACGCCGAAATAGCGTACGCAATTGACAATCGTATCGGTTATTTCGTAGTCGACAACCGCGAGGAGCTTGACGCGATTCAGGCTATCGCACATGAAAAGGAAATCGTTCAGAAAATAATTTTACGAGCCACGCCCGGAATCGACCCTCATACTCACGCGAAAATTTCAACGGGTAAGGTAGATTCCAAGTTCGGAACGGCTGTCGAAACCGGACAAATCGAGGCTCTGACCGATTACGCATTGGAGCTTGAAAATATTGATTTAAAGGGCTACCACTGCCATATCGGCTCTCAGGTTTTCGACATTGACCCGTTCTGCGACGCGGCGGATATCATGCTTGATTTTATCGCGAGAATGAGGGAGCACAAGGGCTTTGAGGCTTCCGTTCTCAACCTCGGCGGCGGCTTCGGCGTAAGATACGTCCGGTCAGATCCCGAAATAGATTACGATAAAAATATCGGCGAGATAAGCGAGCACGTAAAGTCGAAGTGTTCATCTCTCAATCTCAAAATACCCGCGATTTTAATGGAGCCGGGCAGAAGCATAGTCGCAGACGCCGCACTTACTCTCTACACCGCCGGAAGCGTTAAGACAATAACGGGATATAAAAGCTATGTTTCGATCGACGGCGGTATGACCGACAATCCGAGATACGCTCTTTATCAGTCCGAATATACCGTTTACTGCGCTGACAAAATGAACGAAACGCCCGATTTTAAATGCACCGTCGCCGGCAGATGCTGTGAAAGCGGAGATCTCATTCAGGAGGACGTTCTGCTGCCCTCGCCCAAACGCGGGGACATCATAGCCGTACTCGTTACCGGCGCATACAATTATTCGATGGCTTCGAATTATAACAGGGTCACCCGTCCCGAGGTCGTCAGCGTAAAGGACGGGAAAGCGAAAGTTATTATTAAACGTGAGACATACGAACACATGACCGCGCTCGATGTTTAAATGTTAATAAATTGTAAACAATTGAATTATAAGACACTCGGACGGAGGACTGTCTTATAATTGGCTTTACAAATATTGACATTATAGCTGCTATGGTTTATAATAATTATACTTTGGTATAATTTTTTGGACGGTGAAGAGTATGGATATAATAAAAAACAGCGATGTAATATTCCCGGCTGTCGATTTTTTTAAGAATTCATCGGGCGGTATAATGTCGTCGATCATGTTCAGATTTCTCGCCTTGTTTGTCAATATTATAGAGAACCTGAAAAAATATTTTGAATAATATAAAATAAAGACTGCACGGACTTTGATCGGTTCGTGCAGTTTATTTGTATAACGCTTTATAATGATTTATAATGCTTTGCTTTTATGCTTCGTGTAAAAGAACATTGCAATTCCCGATCCGCATATCAGCGCGTAGCCGATAAAGCTGTAAACGTCGGGTATTTCTTTGAATATCAGATAGCCGAGCACTGCGGAGAAAAGCACCTGCGTATAGTCGTAGACCGATATCTCCTTCGCGGGGGCGTATATATACGCCTTTGTAATTCCTATCTGACCCATGCACGCGAACGTACCGGCTAAAATGAGGTACAGAGTCTGCATTGCGTTCATGGGCTTGTATGTAAAAATTAAAAACGGCAGGCACAATAAACAAGAAAATGCGGAGAACCAGAACACTATTTTACGGCTGTTTTCGCCCGCGGAGCCTAATTTTCTTACGAACGTATACGCGATTCCCGCGCCCATTCCGCCCAGCGCGCCCGCGAGCGCGGGGATGACGGCAGGGGAGTCGAAGCCGGGCTTTATAATCAGCAGACTGCCCGAAAATGCGACGGTTACGCCGAGAATCTGTACGAAATTCGGCTTTTCCCTAAGTATTATCGTCGAAAAAATTATCGAGAAAAACGGAGAGAGCTTATTGAGCATATTTGCGTCCGGCAGGTTTAATTTGCCTATCGCATAGAAGTTGCATAAAAGTCCGAGCGTGCCGAAGAAACAGCGGCAGAACAGCGGTTTTATACTCTCTTTTTTCGGGATGAAGCCGGCTTTTTCTTTGAGTATTATAATTGAAATATATATAAGCGCGACGAAGTTTCTGAAAAACGCTTTCTGAAACGCGGGCAGGTCTCCCGCAAGCTTTACGAACAGCGACATTCCCGCAAATCCGAACGCCGCGACTATTATATATAATATGCCTTGCGTTTTACCGCTGATTTTTATCATGAAAATCACCTTTATAATTATACATCATTACTTAATAAATGAATATACAAATAAATACTCTTGAAATGTTTATTTTTGTGTATTATACTGTTAACAGGTGATTGTAATGAAAATTTCAACCGAAATATGCTCCTCGGCGAGAATTCTCGGCGAGGAAAAGGCGGTAGAATATATTGCAAAGGCGGGATTCGACGCATGGGATTTTTCCATGTTCGACATGGCCTGTTACGACGGGGAAAAAGGGTATCTCGTCGGAACCTCTCACCCGCTTTCGGGAAACGAGTATTTAATCTTTGCAAGGAGATTAAAGCAGATCGGACTCGATAACGGAATCGAATGTAATCAGTCACACGCTCCGTTTCCGACTTATGCAAAGCAGAGCAGGGACCGGCTCTTCCGCTCGATTGAATGCACGGCGGAGGCGGGAGGAAAGATATGCGTAATCCATCCCGACAATAACCGTTCCCCCGAGGAAAACGCGCAGATGTATTTTGAGCTTCTGCCGTTTGCCAAACAGCACGGAGTCAGGCTTGCGACGGAAAACATGTGGAATTGGGCGCACGGCGCACCTCATGCTTCGCCCGCCGCATGCTCCGACCCGGTCAGTTTCAACGCCCACCTCGACGCGGTAAACGACGATTATCTCGTCGCGTGCCTTGATATCGGTCATGCGGAGATGGCGGGACTCAATACGTCGGCGGCGGAAATGATTCATGCTCTCGGCGGACGGCTCGGCGCTCTGCATATTCACGACAACGACAAGCTTCACGATTCGCATCAGATTCCGTTTTCGATGAATATTGACTTTGCGCCGATTGTCAAGGCGTTAAAAGATATAGACTATAAAGGATATTTTACTCTCGAAGCCGATTCGTTTTTAAATTCGTATGACGAAACAAATGTGTTCGACGGCATAAAAAAGCTTGCCGAATCCGCAAAAAGGCTCGCGGATGAGTTCGACAGACAATAATTTTCCGCGTTTTTTGCAATGACGGCCGGAAAATTTATCCCAATATAAAAATACGGAGCTGTAAAACGGATTCTTACGGCTCCTTTTTTTACTAATTGTTTATATAGTAGTCTTTTTTTATAAAAAATCGGCATTTTTTTAAATTTAATTGACAATGTTATACAATTATTGTATTATGTAATTAACAATAATAATTAACATGGAGGTGTCGTATATGAAAAAAAGACGGCAAAAATTTACGGCTCTGCTTCTGACAGGGCTTATGACGGTTACCGTTTTGATTTTTCCCGGTGCCGCCGCCGGCGAGGAGAAAACTCCCGGCGACGATGCCTTCGGCTTTACGTACTCTTTCGTTTCCGAAAACGAAATCGAGATAACGTCGTACTCGGGATTTGACGCGGAGGTTACCGTCCCGTCGAAAATCGACGGCTATACCGTGGTCGGAATTAAGGATTTTCACAACGAAGAGGGTTACAGCTACCCAAACGAGTTTGTTAAAAAGATTATTCTCCCCGATACCGTGAGGTATATTTCCGACGAAGCTTTTTATCAGCCGACGGACTGGACGACAAAAGTCTTTTCGAGTCTCATGGAAATCGTTCTGCCCGAGGGGCTTAAAACCATCGGTAAAGACGCGTTCGGAATGAATATGGAGCTTCAGAAAATCGAAATTCCCGCGAGCGTTACGGATATAGAACGCGGAGCGTTTTACGGCTGTACGAATCTTTCATCCGTAACATTTAAGGGTGACAATACGTTTGTACACGGCGGAGCGTTCGGCTCGCTGATGTACGGTGAATCATTTGCCGGTTTTTTGTCAGAACTTTATAACGAATGGCTCTACGATGATAATTCGTCAGATTTTTTCGTCTGGCAGAATCAGCTTCTTGCCTACAAGGGCGAAAGCAAGACTCCCGTTATCCCCGATTCCGTCAAAGCAATTGCAGGCAAGGCGTTTGCCGGCAGTGAAATTACGGGCGTTACGATTCCGCAGGGCGTAAAGGAGATAGGTCAATATGCGTTTTATGAAACCGGCACGCTTGAAAGCGTCGTTATTCCGTCAAGCGTTGAAGTTATAGACAATAACGGATTCTGCGACTGTCCGGCTCTTAAATCCGTTACGTTTAATAAGGGATTGAAGCGTATAAACGACGGTGCGTTCAGAGACTGCGAAGCTCTTACGAGCATCGTTCTGCCCGAGGGCTTGACTGCGTTGGAGGACTGCGCGTTTTATGACTGCGAAAATCTTGAAAAAATATCATTCCCGAATTCTTTGATTGAGGCAGAAATGGGATGTTTCGGCGAGACGAAGTGGTATTATAATCATGCCGACGACGAGGATATATACGTAGGCTCCGTGTACATCGGCAGACCGATGTACGACGCGTACCCGTCTAAGCTCACCGTCCGCGCGGGCACAAAGACTGTTTTTATCGAAAATGATTTACAGGACGTTAACGAGCTGATTCTGCCCGACTCGCTTAAATCGATTACGATAGAGGATGCCGGATTTTCCTGCAATATTAAAAATCTGAAAATCCCCGAGGGCGTCGATTATATTAATATTCAAGGCATGCCGAAGCTTGAAAACATCACGCTTCCCGCCCGCGCGACACTCGGCGAGAACTGTTTCGTAAAATGTTATAGTGTAAAAATCTCAAAGCTTCCCGAGGGCAACGTTGTCTTAAAGGGCGTATGCTTCGGAAATGCAAAAAACATAGTTCTGCCCGACGATACGCTTGAAATTCGCGGCGGCGGAATATTCGGGAATCAGGAGCAGACTGACACTGTATCTGTCGACCTTAACAACGTCAGAATAATAAAGGACGGCGCGCTTTCAAATCTTAACGCTCTTACAAGCATTACGATTCCCGACTCCGTAACGACTCTCGGAGAAAACGTATTTTCAAACTGTTCGAATTTAAAAAGCATTAAGGGCGGTAAGAATGTTAAATATATAGGTAATTCATGCTTCTCCGCCTGCACGTCGCTTACCGATTTCGGCTCTCTTACCGATAACGTAACGAGAGTAGGAATTCTTGCATTCCAAAATACCGCATGGTTTAACTCGCAGTCCGACGGCGTTGTCTATTTCGGCAAGGTCGCGTATGCATACAAGGGCGACGCACCGAGCAATACGGTCGTTGCGCTCAAGCCCGGTACCGTCAGCGTTTCGATATATTTCTGCGACGGTCATACCGAGCTTAATACGTTTAAAGAACAGCTCGGCATAGTCGGCGTTATTTTGCCCGAAAGCTGTAAATACGTCGGCGCTTCCGCTTTCTCGCTGTGCAAGAATTTAAAATACATAGTTCTCGGCGGAGTGCGGTATATAGAAAGAGAGGCGTTTAACTCGAACGCCTGCGAGAGCATAGTTCTGCCCGATTCCGTACGGTTTGTCGGAAATAACGCTTTTTCCGCGCCGAATATTAAGTCGATTCACCTGAACGACGGGCTTGTCGCTCTTGACGAGGGCGCGTTCTTTACCTACGGAGCCGGCAAGGGCGTTACCGTTCCCGATTCTGTCGAAAATATAGGATATAACGCGCTCGGTTACTGCCCCGTCGAACCAGACGATATGTTCGGCGGTCTGAAGGTTAATGACGGCTTTACAATATACGGCAGTAAGGGAACCGCGGGCGAGGATTACGCGGTCAAAAACGAGATTACGTTCGTTTCGGATTCGAAGTGTTCGGAGCATGACTTTGTAACCGAGGAAATTCCCGCCTCGGCATACAGCGCGTCGATGACGAGAAAAACGTGCATACGCTGCGGATATGTCAGCGTAATACAGAACGGCGACGGCCCCGTAATTCATACTCATACGAATCAGACGATCAAGGGCAAGCCAGCGACATGCACCGAACCCGGACTTACCGACGGCGTTAAATGCTCCGTCTGCGATGAAATTCTCACCCCTCAAAAGGAGATTCCCGCACTCGGTCATAAATTCGCCGACGGCGTATGTACCGTATGCGGAGCGAAAGAATCCGGCACCGACCCGAATCCTAACCCGAATCCCAAGCCGAACCCGAATCCTATTCCCTCTGAGGATAAGCTTGTTTTGGCAGATAATTCGAAAGCCTCCGTTGACTATGACAACGCGCTTATATTTATAAAACCCGAAAAGACAACCGGCGTTACGTTAGGTGAGTTGGAGTCGCAGTTTGCCGGTCTCGATATATCGCCCGACGATACGTTTTTAGTACCGAACGGTTTTAAATTTACGTACGGCAATACGCAGTACACCGTCATAATCAAGGGCGACGTGAATTTTGACGGCAAAATAACCGCTGTCGACGCGAGAATTATATTAAGAATCGCGGCAAAGCTCGAAACCGCCGACGAGATAACGACGTACGCGGCGGATATAAATTTCGATTCGAAAGTGACCGCAAAGGAAGCGAGAAGCGTTTTGAGATTCGCGGCGAAGCTTTCAACGTCGATAGAGTAAAAAGAGTAATCCTGCCCGATTTTATGCAGTCGAAAGCCCCACCCGAATATCGGGCGGGGCTTCCTTGCGTGCAGAAAACAAGCAACAATTTATCGCGTTCCCCGCAATAAATTATTGCAGCGGACAGCAGGCAGTGTTCAGTGGTTAGTAAACTGACCGCCGGTCACTGAACACTAATCACTGAAACAATAATTTACTTCGGTAAATTATTGTTTCTCTCCGAGCATTAATTTTATCGCCGTTGCGTCGACCTTATAATACTTGCAGTCGGGGGCGGTTTCGCCGTTGTTGTCGGTTGAATCCATTTTGACGAGCAGATTTCCGTATTCGTCGGTCACAACGCTCGAAACGACCGTAAAATCACCCTCCTCGGGGGTGAACGAAATGTCGTAAACCTTATCGTTGAAAAGATTTATGAGCTTATATTCGCTTGATTTGCCGTTTGAGGAAGTGTACTTTTTCGAAAAAATAACATACGGGCAATTCTTCGTGTTCGTCGCGTTTGCATTGCCGTAAATTAAGTAAATTTCCGCAGGGTCGCGGTCTTTTTCGAAAATCGTGATACTGCCGTTCTGTATTTTATAAATTGCAGCGTCATGATATCCCGCAAAAATGTAATCGCCGAAAACTTTAAATTCATTAAATATCGCAGAGGAATTCGGAAAATCGGCGGTCGACTGCAATTTGCCGGCGGAGTCGAACACTCTTAACTGCTTCTTGCCCGAAACGTCGCATACAATGTAGACCATGTTGTCGTACGCGCACGCGTTGAGTATTTTAACGCCGGCTTCGGCAGAGGCGAATTTGTCGTTTTTCTTCGTCTTTACGTTGTATTTCATAACGTCGGAGTCAAAATAGATGAATTCGTCGTCGTTTAATTTCGACATGTGAATACCCGTCGGCGAGGCGCTCTCTATCGTAAGCTCGACGGCGCACTCCGAGTAAGAATACGACGCACGCATGAGAACGCACTTGTTATTATTGCTTTCGTCGTGTTTCGGCGTGGTGAATTCGTATAAATCCGTGTCGTTCATAATAACGCTGTCCTCGCTCGAAAAATCAGCGGTAACGGAGTCGGGATTTATGAATTTCGTAAGCTCGCCGTTTTTAATATCGTAACCGCCCCAATTTACGTTATCGGGAGTAATCGATTCGTCGCCGTCATTGCGGTAGGACGAAAACAGAATGTCCGAGCAGAAGCTTCCGATCATTGAAAAATCGTTCTTTACGCTTCTTACCGAATTTTTTTTGTCGGTCGTAAAGTAGAGCTTTGCTTTGCCGAGATCGATTTTCAGCGAGTCGGATGACATCGGCAGGCTTCTTGACTCCGCGGACGACGGCTCGCCGGTCGTGTCTTCGGCTTTCTGCTGCGCGCATGAGGAGAAGAGAATTGCGAAACTTAAAAACAGTACTAATACCGATAGTGCTTTTTTCATGATGTTGACCTCTTTTTTTATTCAAAAAACATTCCTTTGCTTTTCTCAATATAAGTATAACATATTTTTTCGCAAAAGTGTGTTACAAGTGCTTACGCCGAGGTTACAAAGGATTACAAAGTTATTACAATTATTACAATTTTAAATTGTTATATAAATTAAATTTGATTATTATTTTAATTCGATACTGAAAAGAATGTTTTTATTAAAAAACTGCTTGTAAACTGGTCATATTAAAATTATTAAAACTGGCTATTTCAATATTACCACACATCCGTTATACTTCATTCAAAAGTAAAAGTATTTTCGGAGGTAAAAACAATGGAAAACAGATACGGGCTTAACAAACAGCTTGCGCAGATGCTCAAGGGCGGAGTTATAATGGACGTTACGACACCCGAGCAGGCAAAAATTGCAGAATCGGCGGGCGCGTGTGCGGTCATGGCTCTTGAAAGAATCCCCGCGGACATCCGCGCTGCCGGCGGAGTGTCGAGAATGAGCGACCCGAAGATGATAAAGGGCATACAGAACGCCGTTTCGATTCCCGTTATGGCAAAGTGCAGAATCGGACATTTCGTCGAGGCGCAGATTCTCGAAGCGATTGAGATAGATTATATCGACGAGAGCGAGGTTCTCTCCCCTGCCGACGACGTTTATCATATTAATAAGCGTGATTTTAAGGTTCCGTTCGTATGCGGAGCAAAGGATCTCGGCGAGGCGTTGAGAAGAATCAACGAGGGCGCATCCATGATAAGAACAAAGGGCGAACCCGGAACGGGCGACGTCGTTCAGGCGGTAAGACACATGAGAAAGATGAATTCGGAAATCGCACGCCTTGTTTCGATGAGAGAGGATGAGCTTTTCGAGGCGGCGAAACAGCTTTCGGTGCCGTTCGAGCTTGTAAAATACGTTCATGACAACGCAAAGCTTCCCGTTGTTAATTTCGCGGCGGGCGGAGTTGCGACTCCCGCGGATGCGGCTCTTATGATGCAGCTGGGCGCCGAGGGCGTTTTCGTCGGCTCGGGAATATTCAAATCCGGAAACCCGGAAAAGAGAGCGAATGCGATGGTCAAAGCCGTAACGAATTTCACCGACGCTAAGATGATAGCCGAATTAAGCGAGGATCTCGGCGAGGCGATGGTCGGAATCAACGAGCAGGAAATCGAAATTTTAATGGCGGAGAGAGGAAAATAATGAAAATCGGAGTTCTCGCGGTTCAGGGCGCGTTCATTGAACACGAAAAAGTCCTCGCCCGTCTCGGCGTACAAAGCGTCGAATTACGGCAGAAAAGCGATATCGGCGACAGTCTCGACGGCTTGATTCTGCCCGGCGGGGAAAGCACCGTTCAGGGCAAGCTGATAAAGGAGCTCGGCATGTTCCGACCTTTGCGCGAAATAATAAACGCGGGGGTTCCGACTCTCGCAACGTGCGCGGGAATGATTCTCTTAGCAGAGGAAATCGAAGGACAGGACGAAACATATTTCGGCACGCTCCCTGTCACGGTTAAAAGGAACGCCTACGGCAGACAGCTCGGCAGCTTTCATACCGAGGACGAATTTAAGCCAATAGGCACGGTTCCGATGACGTTTATCCGCGCGCCGTATGTGAAAAAAGTCTCGCCCGGGGTTGGAATCACAGCCGAAGTTGACGGGAAAATCGTCGGGGTAAAATATAAAAACCAAATCGCCGTCTCGTTCCACCCGGAGCTTGACGACGATACAAGAATACATGAATTGCTTATCAGTAAACATTAAAAACGGAAACAACCGTTAAAAACAGCCAAGATAGGCTTTCATTCTCTGCGCGTTATTTTCTTCAGCAGTAATAAGTTCATACCCTAAAGCCTTTATATTCTGCGGAACGTCGCCGTATTCTTTGAGTGTTCTTGTCATATCTATTACGCCCATGATACTTCCTTGTATCATCATTTCCGCTATTTTGTCCGGCGTTTTATCAAATAACGTATTCATCACAGTCCCCGTTTTAACGCTCATTTTAGACATCGCGGAATTGTCTTTAGGTTTTTCAGACATATTTTCAAGTTCAACGGCGGCTTTCGCACTTATCGATTCATATTGTTCTTTCTGCATAGTCAAGTCGGAAATAAAACCGCTGTTTTCGGCCCGTTCGGTAACATAAGATATTGAAGCCTCCGCCATCTTTGCATTTTGATAAACCTTGTTTAAAAAATCAGTGTTTTTCGCTTTATCATCCATAAGAATCATTCCTTTCACAATTAGTCTGTTCAAAACATAAAAGAATTATTCATTTTCGAATTCAAAGCATTATGAAAAAACCGTAAAAACATGCCGAACGCTTATAAATTTGCGCTCGGCATGTTTTTGCTTTTTTAATTAAAGATTTTCGTATCCCGGAATCTTGTGTATTTCTGGCAGGATTCCGATATCCTTTCCCGAGAGTCTGTAATTCTGAAACATATCATAGCCCGGCAGGACGTTACCCTCGATAAGCACGGGTTTGTCGTTCGTAATCGCGGCGTCCCAGCCGATATATCCGACCTCCGGCACGACGTCCGCGCCCTTTTTGCACAGCTCGACAGCCTCATTGTGCATGGGAACTTCAAATGACGTAACGTCGACGCCCGTCAGCGGGTGCTTGTCATAGAAAAGCCCCGTTTTGTCGCAGAAAGCCTTTGACGCGGACTTTCCGTTTTTGTCGAGGAGAATGTACATTCCTCCGCTCGTGATGTTGTCGACGTCCTTTGTTCCGTTACCGAATCTTAAAAGCGAGTAGAGATAATGAACCTCTCCGTTTTTGTCTCTCAATGTTACGATGCGGACGGAGTTAACGCTCTTCGGGCAAAGCTCGTTCATTTTTTTATGCTGTTCGATTTTCTGCTCAATGAGCACCTGACCGTTTGTTTTAAGCTCGTTATAAAGCGAATTAAAATCCGTATTATCGTCCGTGTCGACTTTTTTAATCATCTGACCGCCGAACGAACGCGGGTATTTTGCAAAAACCGTTTTGTGTTTTTTGCAGAAATTTTCGAATTCTTTTTCGTCCGCCTTTTCAAGATTGAGCCACACCCTGCCGATAAAATCGGAGAACGCCTCGTCGAATTTGAGCTTATCCTTGAACATGCACGTAAATTCGGGGTTATTCGCCTGCTTTGAGAGCGCGACGTTCTTATTATAGGTAAGGAACGTCTCCCTGTTTTTGCCCTTGACCTTTGCAAATCCGAACACCGTGTAGTCGAGGTATCCTATGCCGTATTTCAGTGCGCACGCGCACATGTCGGCGGCGGTCGAAACGCGGTTAGCCCCGTAATTTTCGTGAATCTGGGAGATGTACATATTCATGCGTTTAAGGCTCATGGACTTGACCCTCGCCGTTAAATTCTTTAAGCTGCTCATAAAATCTGTCCTTATATCGTATTTAATTTCCGTAATTTATTCTACATTTTAATATTATTATTGTCAACCGTTTTAATAATTAATTAATAAGCAGAGGAATTTGATTTGCAAAATATGTCTGTCAAAATTAAAAATATACCCTGTTGACACTGATTAACAGGGCATATTAATAGGATATTTATTTTATTTTATATTTTACGGTACGTCCTCCGCCCGTTTTTATAAAAATCCCGCGTTCCGTCAGTTTCTTTATAATTCTTATGGCGGTAGACTGCCCGACATTCAATAAATCCTGAATATTCCTGCGTGTTATGCAGCCGTTTTCTTTTGCGTATTCAATCAATTTGTTTTCAAAAAGTTCGTTCGAATCGGTATTCTTTTCATTGTTTTTATTGTAATTTACATTCGGTAAAACTACTTTGAAAGCATTATTCGACGTTTTGATGCTCGGAGAAACCGATTCCGACAAATACGCAGTCATAATCTATTGAAGTTATTCTAACCATTCTTGTCAAGCATTATGGTTAGAAAATGATTAGAATGTGCTTAGAAAGATCAGAATACGATAAAAAACAAAAGAGCGTCAACCCTATAAGGTTCGACTCTCTTTTTCTATATTATTAATAGGATATTTATTTTATTTTATATTTTACGGTATATCCTCCGCCCGTTTTTATAAAAATCCCGCGTTCCGTCATTGATTTTATTGTAATTTACATTCGGTAAAATTACTTTGTAAGCATTATTCGACGTTTCGATGCTCGGAGAAACCGATTCCGACGAATACGCAGTCATAATCTATTGAAGTTATTCTAACCATTCTTGTCAAGCATTATG
>UQQT01000032.1 GCA_900543395.1 uncultured Oscillospiraceae bacterium
GTATAGATACAACGAGAATATATATAATCTCCACCGGCGCGGAACATAGAAGATTAATCGAAAAAATGAAGCTGATATTATAAAAAATGCCGCCGAAAATAACGACGACATAATCCGTATTATGTTGTATATTAAAAAGATAATTATATAAATTGTTCCATATATAGTTAGATTATATTATTTCATAACAAAAAATACAAGTCATTTGTGTCAGAAAAAACAATTATTTATTTAAATTTGACATTTTTTTGTAACATGAATAAGCCTTTTTTCTTTTTTGTAGAAGAAAGGCTTTGTTTGTCTGCCTTATTTTATGAATACGATGCGGATTTAATGTTTTAATATCGCAGTTTTACAACATAATACGGATTATGTTGTAAAAGGGAGGATTTTTTATGGCGCAGATTGCAGATGTTATAAAATACGAGGGTGATAATTCTACATTTGTATGGAAACACCCGCTTGAAGATTTTAACAGTCTTACACAGCTCATAGTCCATGAAAGTCAAGAAGCTGTTTTCTTCATGAACGGTCAGGCTCTCGACCTTTTTGGACCGGGAAGATACACGCTCGAAACGCAGAATATTCCGAAAATCGGAAAAGCGTTAAACCGCGCGACGGGGGATCAGACTCCGTTTCACTGTGAGGTTTATTTTATAAATAAGACCGAACAGATGTCGTTAAAATGGGGAACGGACAGCAAGGTTCAATACATTGAGCCGACATACGGATTCCCGATATCAATAGGCGCAAGCGGTGAAATGTCGTTGAAGGTTGACGACAGCAGAAAACTGCTTGTAAAAATCGTCGGTACAGAAAATTCGCTCGGTCAGCAGAAATTGATTTCACTGTTCCGCGCCTTCCTTATGACGAGGGTTAAAACGTACATAGCGCAGATTATTAAAGAAAAGAAAATTAATATATTCGAAATTGACGAGAAGCTGACGGAATTTTCACAGGATATTCACGAGCTTTTGATTCCCGATTTTATTGACTACGGATTAAATCTTGAGCGTTTTTTTGTTACGAATATCGTAAAACCCGACGGCGACAGGCAGTATGAAAAGTTTAAAGAACTGCATTTCAGACAGTACGCAGATATCGCAGAGGCAAAATTAAGACAGCAGACGGATTTAATTTACGCACAGACCGAGGCGCAGAAAGTCGTAATCGATTCGCAGGCACAGGCGACGAAGAGAGCGCAGGAGGGGTACACGTATCAGCAGGAGCGCGGTTTTGACGTGGCGCAGACAGCGGCGGCAAACGAGGCGGTCGGACAGTTTACGAATATGGGCGTAGGACTCGGAACCATGGCGGGCGTGGGCGGAGCCGTCGGCGGGGCGGTGAATTCCGCCGTCAATTCGGCTATGAACACGGTTGAAAATGAGAATAACAAGAGCGACGATATGTCGCAGTTTAGAGCAAAGGTCGAAAAACTGAACATAATGAAAGAATCGGGAATTATCAGCGACGAAGAATTTGACAAAATGAAAAGTCAATTGCTTGCTTCGATTTTGTGAGAGGGTGAACGGATATGAAAAAGAGTTTTAAAACGTATGCAATCGCGTGGGCGGTAATGTTCGTATTGTTTAATGTAATATGTTTTGCCACTCCGAACGAAACGGAGGAATATATTAAATTCGGCGGAGCGTTTTGGTCGGGCTACGCGTTTATAGTAATCGCGTTTATCGGTCAGCTTTTATGCGCGTATAAGGCGTTTAAGGCGGAGAATATTACGAAATTCTTCTATAATCTGCCGATAATTACAATCAGTTTTACAGGACTCATTCTTACTTTGATTTTCGGCGGGGCGTGCATGATAATACCGGGACTTCCCAATTGGGTCGGAATAATAGTTTGTATGATAATTCTTGCGTTCTGTGCAGTCTCGGTTATCAAAGCGGGCGCGGCGGCGGAGGTCGTAGAACAAATTGATAAAAAGACGGCGAAAAAAACGTCGTTTATCAAGTCGATGACGGTTAAATGCGAGAATATAACGGCGCTCGCAAAGAGTGACGATGTAAAAAAAGAGTGCAAAAAGGTGTGTGAAGCGGTAAGGTATTCAGACCCCGTGAGCGCGGATGAACTTGCAGAGACGGAAGCGGAAATTGAAAGAAAATTGGACGAGTTTAAAAATGCGGTTGAAGATGATAATGCAGATAAGGTAAATGCTTTGGCGGGGGATGTTGTGACTCTTGTCGGAGACAGGAACGGACTGTGTAAGAATTTAAAATAAAAAATGTTTTTGTTAGTGTGGGGTAATAATAATGTCAATATTTAAGTGTAAGATGTGCGGAGGAAATGTTGAGTTTGAGGAGGGGGCAAGCGTCGGCGTATGCGACAGCTGCGGAACAAAACAGACATTACCGAAGCTGGACGACGACAAAAAAGCCAATTTATACGACAGGGCGAATCATTTTCGCCGTAATAACGACTACGACAAGGCTGCCGGGATATACGAGCAGATATTAAACGAGGACAACACGGACGCGGAGGCTTACTGGTCGCTTGTGCTGTGCAGATACGGTATAGAATATGTCGAGGATCCGACGAGCCATAAGAGAATTCCGACCGTAAACAGGGCGCAGTTTACGTCGATTTATATGGATGAGGATTATAAATCCGCGCTCAAATATGCCGACGGTTATCAGAAAGTTATATACGAGCAGGAAGCAAAGGCGATTGACGAAATTCAAAAGGGTATACTTGAAATTTCGAGTAAGGAAGAGCCGTTCGACGTATTCATTTGCTACAAGGAAACGGATAACAGCGGACGAAGAACGCCCGACAGCGTGCTTGCAAACGATTTGTACCACCAGCTTACGCAGGAGGGGTTCAAGGTTTTCTTTGCGAGAATTACACTCGAGGATAAGCTCGGTACTGCGTACGAACCTTACATATTCGCCGCGCTGAACAGCTCAAAAGTTATGGTCGCGCTCGGCACGAAGCCCGAATACTTTAACGCGGTATGGGTTAAAAACGAGTGGTCGAGATACCTCGCATTAATCAAAAACGGCGAGAAGAAAATGCTGATTCCCGCATATAAGGATATGGATCCGTACGATTTGCCGGAGGAATTCTCTCACTTGCAGGCGCAGGATATGGGCAAACTCGGATTTATGCAGGACTTAATACGCGGAATAAGAAAAATACTCAATGCCGACGATGAAAAGCCGACGGTCGTAAGAGAAACGGTTGTCGCTTCGGGTAACGCGAACGTACAGCCGTTATTAAAGCGCGCGTTCATGTTCTTAGAGGACGGGGATTTCAAAAGCGCGGACGAATACTGTGAAAAGGTACTTGATATCGACCCCGAAAACGGACATGCGTATCTCGGTAAGCTCCTGGCGGAGCTGAAAGTTAAAGTGCAGGAGAAGTTAAAGGACTGCGCGGAACCGTTTGATGATAGTAATAATTATCAGAAAGCGGTGCGGTACGGCGATAAAGAGCTTGCAGAAGCATTAAAGGGATATGTCGAATCAATAAAAAACAGAAATGAAGAAAACCGTCTCAAAAAAGCGTACAATGAAGCCTGTGAGGCAATGAACAATGCAAAAACAGAAGAACAGTTCAAAGACGCAGCAGAAAAATTCGGGGAAATAAAGGGATACCGAGATTCCGATTCTCTTTGCGAGTCATGCTATGCAAAGGCTGAAGAATCGCGTAAAAGTGGAATATATGATTTAGCGAAAAAAGATATGGAGTCTGATACTGTTTCATTGCTCGAAAAAGCCGTCGAATTGTTTGAATCTATTTCCGATTATGAGGATTCAAGTGCAAAAGCAAGTGAGTGTAAGGTCAGAATAGAGGAACTCGAAGCCAAGGCGGAAAGAGCGCGCATTGAGGCAGAACGGAAAAAGAAAAAGGCGATAAAGATAACAAAGATTGTTTCGCCGATAGTAGCGGTGTGTGTGGTAATAGCTATTCTTATTCCAACAGTAATAATTCCGAAAGCAAAATTTAATAAGGCTATGAAAGTTGTTGAAAGCGAGGATTACGATAACGGATATGCCATGCTTGAGGAGTTGGGTTGTTCGGATGTTATTTTAAGGAGTAAATATGACAGGGCAATGGAGTACATAGAAAAAGGGGATGATGATTCTATATACCTTGCATATACGCTTTTAAACGGATTGAATTATCAGGATAGTGAGGAAAAGAAAAACAGTATTTTACCTCAATATAAAGATATTTCTTTGAAAAAAAGCGGAAGTCGGCTCAATTGTATATTTTGGTTCTTATGAACAGGATAATGACACTTCAAACGGTAAAGAAGTTATTGAGTGGCAGGTACTTGCAAAAGAGGATAATAAAGCATTGATTATAAGCAAATATGCGCTTGACTGTGTTCAATATAATTCGAAATATGAAACTGTCACATGGGAAACGTGTACGCTTCGTAAATGGTTGAATGAAATTTTTATAGATGTCGCATTTAATTTAGATGAACAGTTATTAATACAGGAAACGAATGTTTCGGCTAATAAGAATCCAAAATATGATACCGATCCTGGCAAATCTACAAACGATAAAATCTTTTTATTGAGTCTTAATGAAGTAAATAAGTATTTTTCATCTAATGAAGAGAGAATGTGTGCCGCGACAGACTATGCAATAGCGCAAGGCGCTTGGACTTTAGTCGATTACAAGTTGGAGGGAAAATTGCTTTGTTGGCAGTGGCTTCGTTCTCCTGGTTATGATCAGAACAGTGCTGCACGTGTTGGACTTAGTGGATCAGTAATATATGACGGTAGTGTGGCTAGTAGCGATGATGGATGCATTCGTCCTGCTATGTGGATAAGTTTGGAGTGATTTTCAATATGCCTAAGAATAATTCAGATGATAACTCAAAGGGTTTAATTAAATCCGGACAAATACACAACAAGGATGAATTGATACAATATTTATCAGAAAAAGCAAATAATCATCTTTATTTTAAGTTTTATTCAAAAAGAGAGCGGATAGAAACGATTTTAAAAGACCACACAATCTATCTGTCTGACGGTAGTAATTGGAATGACACAATAGATAGAGAAAACTTTAATGATAACCCAAAAGAATATAAAAGGTTCGGATTGTGCCTTTCTTTTTCCAAATCAGAAAGTGTTGCGATGTGGATGCTGTACAGTCAAAATGACGGATGTATGATTGATTATGGACAGAATTTAATAAAAGAAATCTTACAAACAAATACAGTTCAGCTTGGTGAGTTTAAGAACAATGTATTTCAGCCAAAAAAAATTATAAAAAGACCTCAATTTAAAATTTCATTGTTTGATATCGTTTATTATGGAGAACCTAAGAAGAATTATTCGGGATATTATGTTAAACGTTCAGATGAAGTTAATCAATCATTTGACAGAGAAATAATTAATGAATTAAGTTATCAAAAAAAATTTGTACCATGGCGATACGAAAATGAGTGCAGGCTTGTCGTAGAAGTAAAAAGTGATTTATGTGATTTTGATGAAATCAGTTGCGCTGCAATTGAGTTTGACGAGAGTTATATCGATAAGTTAAAAGAAAGAACTTATGATTCTCCGAATTTCAAAAGTGAAAAGTATAATAGAAGTGAATTAAGAGGTCAAATCAATTGGAATTTATGTTCTGAATGTAAAAAAATATATTCAAAGAAAAGATACAGAGTAATAGAGAAAGAACCACTGAGAATATAGGTTCTTCTTCAAATTTTGTGTAAACGCACTTTAATGGTATAAAAATCAAAATTGTAACGGGGCGTGTGAGCCATACGGCGGCTTACACGTCCTAATTGCATATTAGCGGAAATATCGCCGAAGCACTTTCGATATACATTTGTAAGCAGATTGCAAAATCTATCGCTTGACGGGCCGGATTATCAACATTCAAGTATCCGCAGTCGGTCAGAATTGTACATAATTAATTGATTCAACAGCAAAATCCGCCCTTCGAACAGAGGGCGGATTGAATTTTATTTAACTTTCGGATTGTTTTCTTCCGGATTGTTTTTTCCCGGATTGTTTTCTTCCGATTTGTTTTCGGCGGAGTTTAGCTTTTTTATAATCTCGTTTTCCTTGGCGAGGATTGTATTCATTTTATTATGAAGATCCTCAATCATTATTTCCGTTTTCAGATTGACCTTATAATCATTTTCGGCGCGGCGGCGATCCTTTTCCTCCTGTCGGTTCTGACTCATCATGATAAGCGGAGCCTGTATGGCGGCAACGCACGACAGCACGAGGTTTAACAATATAAACGGGTACGGGTCGAACGCTTTTGACGCAAGAACAGCGTTAATAACCATCCAAAGGATAAGAACGCCCGTGAAAGAGAATATAAACGCCCAGCTTCCCGCAAATTTTGCTATCTTGTCGGCGGCGCGCTGACCGAGAGTATATTTCTCCTTACCCGGTTTTTCGGATATTTTACTTTGCGCGAGCAGAGTTAAAATTTCTTCGTCGGACATATCATGCTTAATATCGGTCATTATTTCTTTTATTAATTTCTTATTCTCCTTCACGGTGAAAACCTCCTGTATATTTCTGAATTTATAATATCATACTAAAATTAAAAAATCCATATTTTAAGCAAAAAAAAGACGGCTCCGAAAGAAGCCGTCTTAATTTAGGATTTGATTTTACTTTGCGGCGGGTTCCGCGGTCGCCTGTTCAATATTTACGGAGTCGTTGATAACGAGATTTTCGTTATTCGCTCCGGGGGCAAGAGAAGCGTCGAGTCTTGCCGCGACTCTTAATATCATACGAGCGTCGTTAGCGGTAATCTTGCCGTCAAAGTCAACGTCCGCAATCTTGAAGAGATCGTCGGGGAGAATTTCAAGTCTTGCGACAACTCTGAGTACGTAACGTGCGTCGAACGAAGTGATATTTCCGTCGCCGTTAATGTCGCCGAGAAGCATGAAGTCCGACTTCTTATAATCATTCTTAACGGAAGTACAGTAAACCTTTTCTCCCGATTCGGTCATGAACGTTACTCCCGCTTTTATGGTCGTATCATCCTTTGCGCCCGTAAGCTCAAACGTGTAGGAGGCAAGGAGTATTTCATTCTCCGAATCGTAATCCTCGGCTGCGATTTCTGCTGGGAACTTATACGCACAGGTTACGACGCCGGCGATATTCTCGGGCTTGCCTGCGGTGATGTCGCCGCTTACAGCCTCTTTAGCTGTTGAGGATTTGAAGTTAAACATTACCGGGTTATAGTTGATCGCGATATTTGCGGTCGAGTCGGGCTGAGGATTGATAACGTAAAGATTGAGTGTGAGAATATTTGTTGTGTTATCGAAAACGGACTGCGTGCGGATGGAAGCGTTCGCTTCTCTTAACATTTCGGTGTTTTTCTCGGGAATTGTCGTATCGACGCCGCTCGTGAAGTCTTTTTCAAGTCCTGCGGAAATGCTGAGAATGAGATCCGCGTCCTCTTTTGTAATCTTGCCGTCGCCGTTAACGTCGGCATTCTTTAAATGGAGAGAACCCTCTTCGAATTCGAGTTCGCCGTTAGCTATACGCTCTGCAAGAAGCGAGTCGTAAGCCGTAACCTTGCCGTCAAGGTCAACGTCGCCGAGGAGGAATGAACCGGGCTGTGAATCGTAGCCGTCGTAAATATCAAGCTTACCGCCGGTACCTACGTATCTGTTCATTTTAAGGAACTGCGGAAACGAAGCGTTGTCCCATACGGTGCGCTCGGTCTCGGAGGTAAGAAGCCACATGAGGAACGCCATGGAATTGGAAGCGGAATTAAATGTATTATGCTTCATATTGGCAATGAACCATGTATTTTCGGGAAGCGCACATACGGACGCGTCGATAAAGTGTCCTATACCGGCAACAGTGAAGCGGGGATCCTGCGTTTTGAATGTATCGGAGAGGTGGTCGTGGTTGTTGTCCGTCGCCTGCGTTACTTTCACAGCCTCGGAAAGATTGTTTAAGTCAATGCACGATGCTCCGTATGAAGCGTAAGCCGTGTCAACTCTGCCGTCGCTCTGAACGGAGCAGGTCTCGCCGACGGGGAGAAGCTGCATATCCCAAAGAGCAACTACGCTGACGTTAACGCCCGCTTTCTTAGTATTTACAATAATATCCTTCGCGTTCTTCTGAATATCCTTGAACGCGTCAAGCTTAGCTATGAGTTCGGAATTCGCCTTAGTCTTATCGCCGAACATGAATTCAACCGAATCGTCGTATCTGTCGGCGGGAACGAGCGCCCAGAGTCCGGGAGCGTTCTTTAAAAGATCGGCGAACTCGCCGTAGGCATATTTATCCGCAAGCTTCTGTACAAGCTCGGTGTAATCGAACGTGAACGACTGAAGCTCCCATTCGCGGTTGAGAATGTAGCTTACAAGCCAGCTGATGCTGAATGTGATCGGGTTGTCCGAATAATCGTTTATGAATCTGACCATCGCGCTCGTTCTGACGTTGAGGTTCGATTTTGCATTATTCATAAGATTACCCGAATAGAGGTCACCGAAAACGGAGGTGCCGGAAAACTCGGAGGAAACCGTTACAAAATTCTTAATGTCAGCGGCGGCATCGGAAGAATACTCCGAAAAATATGCCGTGGTTATAAGAGAACCGTAGCCTTCGGAAAGGATTCTTACCTTATCTGCGCCGGAAGCGCTCTTTACATTCTTGACGAATTCATTGAATTTCTCGGCGTTCTCGAGAGGGTCGAGTCTGAAATCATATAGGAAGAGATAGGTGTTCTCCTTGCCGATTTTCTCGCTGACGCCGGTTACAAGCTCGCTCGTGCGAAGCTCAAAAAGGTCGTCGTAAGAATAATTGTCAACCGATTTCGGATAATAACCCGCAGTGACGGAATCGTCGGCGGGAGTTCCGTCCGAGTTCGGAGCGATAGCCTTGAACGAAGCGATAAAAGCCTCTTTCTTCGCGGTGAATTCCTTAACGTACTTATCGATAAGCTCCTTTATCGCGGCGGGATCGGTGTCTTTAAGATTTTTAAAATCTATAACCTTGGAAATCTCCTCGTAAATTGGAGTTATCTTCGCGACAAGGTCGAGAACGTCCTGGGTTATGTTAATCGCACCGAGTACGCTCATTGCCGCTCCGAGAATATCGAAGCTGCCGTCCTCGCCGACGAACGATTTAATATTTTCGGGGGTGAAAATCGTGTAAATGTCGTCCGTGAAAGGCTTAGCGAAGTACGAGGGCATCTCAAGCTTCGTAAAGTCGAATACCACGCTGTCGTCGGATGAAGATACAAGAGGATTGTACTTCATATCGTTAACGACTATGACGGGCGTTACGCTCTCGTCGGATGCGAATGCGACAGCCGATGAAGCAAAAATCATCAGACAGCTCAAAAGCCAGCAAACGACGCGTTTCAAGGTTCTTTTCATAGCTGAAACCTCCAAATATAATGTTACTCATACATTATATATCATAGATGTTTATTTTTCAATATTTATTTTATATATATTTTATCAATTATTTTTGGATGAAAAAACCGCCGGACGACATGCGAACCGACGGTTTTTTCGAAATACATAAAAAGGATAATAAAAAATGACAACTGTTTTAATTAAATTTAAGCGGCGAAACGTCTTAATCCGCGGGTATTTCCGCCCTTTGCGGACGAACGGGCGCGCTGTGCTCTGCACTCTTTCGGCGCGGGCTTACGTTCACGGGTAAAATCGGACTGCGCGTTTGCCTTTTCGGCTGCTTTTCTTCTTAAATATCTGCGAAGCCTTATCTTAACGCACTTTACAAGAGCTTTTTCGAACGCGATAACTTTTTCTTCATAAATAAATCCGATAATGAGTAAAACGGAAAGGACTATTTCGATAACGGTCTGAAACGCAAATAAAGCTGACATAATAATTACCTCCGGCGCCGAATCGGCGAACATTTGTTTTGCTTTGTTGAGTACATCATACACCATAATTTTCGATTTGTCAAGACAAATGTTCGTTTTGTTTTAGTTTTCAGACCTAAAAATTCCCCTTTGCTCGATGAATCTTAAAAAATCCGCGTTTTTTGTTCGTAAATTCAAATCAATGATCCGAACAAAATGCGGAAAAATAAATATAAAAAATTTGTCCGAAATTGTTGACATTTATATAAAAAAATATTATATTGAAAACTATCATATCCCGTTGATTTTCGGGGTATGATACTGCCCGGAAATTTAATTATCCGGGGTGTAAACGTCCGTAAATTAAAGTGGACAAAGAGAGGGGCTGCATAATTGGAAAACATCATTATCGATCTGAAAAACATATCTGTCGCGTTTGACGGCGAGCAGATACTGAAAAATCTCAATCTTTACATCAGAGACAAAGAATTCATTACGTTTCTCGGACCTTCCGGATGCGGAAAGACAACCACGCTCAGAATCATAGGGGGATTTCTGAAACCCGACAGCGGAGACGTTATCTTTGAGGGTAAAAAAATCAATGGTGTTCCCGCTCACAAGAGGCAGGTTAACACCATTTTTCAGCGTTACGCGCTGTTTACCCATCTTAACGTTTTCGAAAATATCGCGTTCGGTTTAAGGGTAAAGCATACTCCCGAGGCGCAGATCAAAAAGACCGTCGAGGAAATGCTCGCGATGGTCAACCTTAAAGGTTTCGAAGAACGAAATATCAATTCTCTCTCGGGCGGTCAGCAGCAGAGAGTCGCAATAGCGCGCGCTCTTGCGGTAAAACCCAGGGTTCTGCTTCTTGACGAACCGTTGGGCGCGCTTGATCTTAAATTGAGAAAGGACATGCAGAACGAGCTTAAAAGCATCCAGCAGAGAATGGGCATTACGTTTATATATGTTACCCATGATCAGGAGGAGGCTCTGTCGATGTCCGATACCGTCGTTGTTATGAATAACGGCGAGATTCAGCAGATCGGTACTCCGATTGATATATACAATGAACCCAAAAACGCGTTCGTCGCAGACTTCATAGGCGAGAGCAACATTGTCGACGGAATTATGAAAGAGGATTTCGTGTGCGAATTCTCCGCTCAGACGTTCAAATGTCTTGATAAGGGCTTCGGCAAAAACGAGGCTGTCGACGTTGTAGTCAGACCCGAGGACGTGGACGTTGTCGCTTATAATGAAGGTATGCTCAAGGGTGTTGTAACTTCGGTTACGTTTAAAGGCGTTCATTTTGAAATAATAGCAGATATAGGCGGATTCAAATGGATGATTCAGTCGACAGACGAACAGAAAGTCGGCGACAAAATAGGATTATTCATAGAACCCGACGCGATTCATATAATGAAAAAATCGGAATACTCCGGACTCTACGGCGATTTCAGCAGCTTCTCGGACGAATTCGACGAATTGTCGGACGTAAACGCCGAAACGGAGGGAGACGAAGATGACTAAGGAACGTTCCTTTTCCGATAAGGGCAGGGCAAGACTCGTAACCGCGCCGTACACCGTATGGATGGTTATTTTCGTGCTTGTTCCGATCGCGCTCGTCGTTTACTACGCGCTGACCGACGCGGACGGCAAATTTACGACGGCGAACATAAGCAGTATTTTTAATTACTCCGGCACTTTCTTTATTTCAATAGAGCTTGCCGTTATAGCGACGGCGATATGTCTTGTGCTCGCATTCCCGCTTGCGTACAGCATATCGAGAATGAAAGAGCATACGCAGCAGTTTCTCATAATGCTCGTAATGCTGCCGATGTGGATGAATTTCCTTATAAGAACGTATGCGTGGATGACAATACTCGAGGACAACGGACTTATAAATACGGCAATAGGCAAAATAGTTTCGTTATTCGGCGGTGAATTCGAGGGCTTTTCGATGATAAACACGAACGGCGCGATAGTTCTCGGTATGGTTTACAACTTTTTACCCTATATGATTCTGCCGATCTACACGGTCATGACGAAAATCGACAAGAACATGATAGAGGCGGCGTACGACCTCGGCGCGGGAAGATTTCAGGTGTTCAGACGCGTTATAATTCCGCAGAGCATACCCGGAATGATATCGGGCGTTACAATGGTATTCGTCCCTGCGGTCAGCACGTTCGTTATATCGAAGCTTCTCGGCGGAGGCAAGACGTTCTTAATAGGCGACATAATAGAGAACTATTTTCTCGGCAACGCGGGCGAGGTCAATTACAACGTCGGCGCGTCGCTGTCGCTCGTTCTGATGATTCTGATTCTCATATCAATGGGTATAATGAATCACTTTGACAAGGACGCGGAGACGGGAGGCGGAATGATATGAAAACGCTTTCCAGAATATATAATATTCTTATATTCATATTCATGTACGCACCTATTGCGGTCATGATAGTATTCTCATTTAACGGTATTAAGTCGCGTTCGACATTCTCGGGATTTTCGTTAAGATGGTACGAGGAGCTGTTTCACGACGATTTGATACTTAATTCACTGTATCTGTCGCTGATAATCGCACTGTTGTCAGCGGTTATCGCAACGCTTATAGGCACGCTGGCGGCGGTCGGAATCAACTCAATGAGGGGAGTTAAGAAAAGAGCGTACCTTGCCGTTAACAATATACCTGTTACGAACCCCGATATCGTCACAGGTATTTCGATGATGATACTTTTCGTATTTGTACTCGGAATATTCAACGGCATGGAGATGGGCTTCGGCACGCTTCTGATAACGCATATCACGTTTAATATTCCGTACGTAGTGCTGAACGTTCTGCCGAAAATAAACGGTATGGACAGAAATATTTACAACGCGGCTCTCGACCTCGGCTGTCCGCCGGTAAAGGCGTTTATGAAAGTCGTCGTTCCCGAGATAATGCCCGGAATCGTTACGGGATTTATTATGGCGTTCACGCTCTCGCTTGACGATTTTGTCATAAGCTATTTCAACTCCGGAAACAGCGCGCAGACGCTCCCCGTTACGATTTATTCAATGACGAAAAAACCGTATTCGCCGAAGATAAATGCGTTATCAACTCTTTTATTCGTATCGGTTCTGACTTTACTTGTTATTGTCAATATGCGTAACAGGCGCGACGCGAAAAAGGCGAAAGGGGGCAGAAAAGCGTGAAAAAAGTAATTTCGTTTTTTTGTCTGTTCCTTTTGATTACGGCGTGTATTTCGTGTTCGTTCTCCGCGTTTGCGGCGGGCGAGAGTGTAAACGTATACAATTGGGGCGAGTATATCGACCAGAATGTTCTTGACATGTTCTACGACGAGACGGGCATTAAGGTAAATTATACGACGTACGATTCGAACGAGACAATGTACTCGAAAATAGTTTCGGGCGCAGCGAGCTACGACGTTGTCGTTCCGTCGGACTATATGATAAGCAAGATGGCGCAGGAGGGGCTTCTCGCCGAGCTTGATTTTAACAATATCCCGAATTATAAATATATCGGAGACGAATATAAAGGACTCGAATATGACCCGGACGAAAAATATTCCGTGTCGTACACATGGGGTACCGTTGTTGTTATTTACAATACCAAATTCGTAGACGAAGAGGACGTTAAGGACGAGAGTGTAAATCTCTTATGGAACGAAAAATACGCGGGCAAGATTCTTATGTTCGACAACCCGCGCGACGCGTTCGGACTTGCTTTGAAAAAGGCGGGATATTCGCTCAATTCTCTTAACGAAAACGACTGGAGCGAGGCGCAGAAGCTGTTAAAAGAGCAGAAGCCTCTCGTTCAGGCGTACGTTATGGATCAGATATTCGATAAAATGGCTTCCGAGGAGGCGTGGATTGCTCCGTACTATGCGGGTGACGCATACACGATTCAGCAGGATAACCCCGATATTTCGTTCTATCTGCCCAAGGAGGGAAGCAACTTTTTCACCGACGCCATGTGCGTGCTGAAATCCTCGCAGAATAAGGAGAACGCCGAGAAGTTCATAAACTTCATGTGCAGAACGGATATCGCCCTTATGAACGCCGAAGAGATAGGCTACGGCACTCCGCAGACGGAGACGTACAAGCTTCTTGACGAGGAGGTTTCTTCAAACGAACTGCTCTATCCGAGCAAGGAGAAGCTTCGGAATCAGACGGAGGTATTTATAAATCTGCCGTCGAATATCAGCATGCTTCAGAGCGCGCTGTGGACGTCGCTTAAAGTCGACGGAGAGGAGAGCTCGACGCTCGGTTACGATATCGCATTCTATTTGATAATAGGAATACTCGCGCTGATTCTCGGCGTAAACATTATTACAAAACAGCACCGAAAGAGGCTTTACAGAACACGGGAGTGAAACGATGCTTAAACAATATCTCGAAATCGGACAGATAGTCGGCACGCATGGAATCAAGGGCGAGGTTAGGCTTAATCCGTGGTGCGACAGTCCCGAATTCGTAAAGAGATTCAAAACGTTATATTTCGATTCCGAGGGCAGAAACGGCGTTAAAATTATTTCATGCCGTCCGCACGGGAATGTTGTTATTTTAAAGCTTGAAAACACTGATACCGTCGAATCCGCTTCCGCGCTCAGAAACAGAATTCTGTTTATGAACAGGGACGACTCGGGAATTAAAGACGGCGACTGGTTCGTTCAGGATCTGATAGGCTGTACGGTCGCGGATTATAACGACGAAAATATAGTATACGGCACGCTTACCGACGTTACCGCGGGGGCGGGAGCGAACGATATCTGGAGCGTTACGGATTCTGATAACCGCGAGTATCTTCTGCCGGCGATAAAGGATGTCATAAAGGATGTCGACGTTAAAAACGGCGTTGTTAAAATATGCCCCATGAGAGGAATTTTCGATGATGCGGATTGATATTCTTACTCTGTTCCCCGAAATGTGCGAGGCTTATTATTCCGAAAGCGTAATAGGCAGGGCAAGGGACAGAGGGCTTATAGAGATAAATGCCGTGAATATCCGCGATTATACGCTCGATAAACACAACAGGGTCGACGATACCCCCTACGGAGGCGGAATGGGTATGCTTATGCAGGCTCAGCCGATATACGACTGTTTTAATGCGCTGTGCGAAAAATTAGGCAAACGTCCGCATCTGATATTCATGTCGCCCGAGGGCAAAACGCTTACCCAGCAAAGAGCGAGAGAGCTTTCCGAGCTTGATAATATCGCGCTTCTGTGCGGACATTACGAGGGAGTCGACGAGAGAGTTCTCGAGGCGATAGTTGACGAGGAAATCTCGATAGGCGACTATGTTCTGACGGGCGGGGAGCTTCCCGCACTCGTTCTGAGCGACTGTATCGCGCGTATGGTGGACGGAGTTCTGCCCAACGACGAGGCAAAGTCGAAGGAGAGTCACTATGACGGACTTCTCGAATATCCGCAGTATACAAAACCGGCAGTCTGGAACGGCATGTCTGTGCCCGACGTGCTTTTATCCGGGCATCACGCCAATATAGAAAAATGGCGTGAGGAACAGTCGCTTAAAAGGACGAAAGAACGCAGACCAGATATGTACGATTCCTACATGAAAAGTAAAAAATAAAGCCTAATAAGCTGAATTTTGTTGTCCGACGGCAGTAATTTTTCGTCGGACAACAGTCTTTTTTGGATTGTTTCAATAAATCGGGGCGTAATTCTTTGTGATTTTGCACAAAGTTCATGCAGTCGCAAAAAGTGTGTTTTAGTACAGTCTATGAATTATTGAAAAACGGCGGATATGCGGGACTTTTCTCATTGACGAGCGGAAGTTTTGTGATATAATAATTACTGAAGTTATTTATAAATTTAATGATTGGGAGTAGTCTCTATGTACGTTAAAGATGTCGTTGTTCAGAACCAGGTGGGACTTCACGCTCGTCCCGCTACGTTCTTTATTCAGAAAGCCAACGAGTTCAAGTCCTCTATATGGGTTGAGAAGGAGGAAAGACGCGCCAATGCGAAAAGTCTTTTGGGCGTTCTCTCTCTCGGTATAATGGGCGGAACGAAAATCAGAATAATTGCCGGCGGTAACGACGAGCAGGAGGCCGTAGAGGCTCTCGCTAAGCTTGTAGAGTCGGGATTTGCCGATTAAAAGCATTTAATTCAAAATAAACGACACAATAAGACGGGGGCTGATATCAGTCCCCGTTTTTATCAGTAGGACGGGAGGCGGTAATTACGGATTCCAATACTAAAGACGACAGATTAAAACGTTTGAGACGCAAGGCGATGAGACTGCCGTTGACTCCGGGCGTTTATATAATGAAAGACAAAAAAAAGAATATTATTTATATAGGCAAGGCGAAAGCGTTAAAAAACAGAGTCAGCCAGTATTTCGGTTCTCAGAACAATCATACGGTAAAGGTTCGCCGAATGGTCGAAAATGTCGAGGATTTCGATTACATTCTCGTCGGAAGCGAGTTCGAGGCTCTCGTCCTCGAGTGCAGTCTTATAAAACAGCACATGCCCAAGTATAACATTCTTTTAAAGGACGACAAGGGTTATCATTATATAAGAATAGGTCAGGGCGAGTGGAAAAGTTTGTCCGCCGTCAAACAGAAACTCGACGACGGCGCGAAATATCTGGGTCCGTACACGAGTTCCGACTGCGTAAACCGCTCCGTCGAGGAGGCGTGCAGGATATTCAGACTGCCCGTATGTTCAAAAGTTTTTCCCCGTGATATAAAGTCGGGCAGACCGTGCCTTAACTATTATATAAAACAGTGTTCCGCTCCGTGCGCGGGAAAAATATCAAAAGAGGATTATAATTTAAACGTCGAAAACGCAGTTAAATTCGTAACCGGCGGCAGCGAAAAGATCGTAAAAGATTTAAAAAAACGTATGGAGCTTGCCGCCGAAGCTCTCGAATTCGAACGCGCCGCCGCGCTCAGAGATTCGATCAACGCTATTGAGAGAACGGCAAAAAAACAGAGCGTCGTAAGCGTAAAAACCGAAGAACAGGACGTTTTTTCATTGAGCGAAACGCCGAACAGAATGTGTCTGATGGTTTTGAGGGTCGCGGACGGCAGGCTGTACGACAGCGAGTATTTTATATGCGAAGCCGTGGAGGACGCGGACGATGCTATGCCCGGAATGATAACGGAGTATTATTCTCTAAGGGATTCCGTTCCGAAAATCGTGTCTGTCGACAGGGAGCTTGCAGACTCCGAAATGATAGAGCGGTGGCTTAGCGAAAAGAGCGGACATTCCGTTAAGATCCGCGTTCCCGAAAAGGGCGAAAACGCGCGTCTCATGGAGCTGTGCAGAACGAACGCCGCGGAAAAGCTGGCGCAGTCGGTCGGCAGAGCGGGCAGGGACGTTGAGGCTCTCGACGAATTAAAAGAGCTTCTCGGACTTAAAAAAATTCCCGAATATATAGAATCGTACGATATTTCTCATACGGACGGAGCGGACAACGTTGCCGGCATGATAGTATTTAAAAACGGAAAACCGCTCAAAAGCGCATACAGAAAATTCTCGATAAAGGGTTTCTCCGGTCAGGACGATTACCGCTCGATGGCAGAGGTGCTGACAAGACGTATGAACGAATATGAAAAGCATAAGGACGGCGGAGAAAGCGAGGGCTTCGGCAGGCTTCCCGATCTCATACTGCTCGACGGTTCGCACGGTCAGGTCAACGCGGTCAAGCCGGTGCTTGATTCGTTCGGCGTGCATGTTCCTTTGTTCGGTATGGTCAAGGATTCGAAGCACAGAACCCGCGCGATAGCCTGCGACGGGGGCGAAATCGCGATTGTCGACAGGAGGAAGGTGTTTACGCTTGTATCCGATATTCAGGAGGAGGTTCACAGATTCTCCGTTTCGTATCACAGAAAAAAACAGACGTCCTCTTTAAAAAAGCTGTCGCTTACCGAAATAGACGGCGTGGGCGAGGCAAGAGCGAAAGCTTTGTTAAAAGAATTCAAGACGGTTTCGGCGGTGAAAAGCGCGTCCGTCGAGGAGCTTTGCAAAGCGGATTCAATAAACGAAGCGGTCGCGGAGAATATTTACAGATATTTCCACGGGGAAAATTCTTAATAATTGATATATTTTTTGCATTTTCTGTTGACAAATGCGGTCGATTAATGAGATAATAACACTAATAATGGATTGTTGTATATGGTGAGTTTTTAATGAGAGTAATTACCGGTTCGGCGAGAGGCCGACGACTTATAACGCTTGAGGGCGAGGATATCAGACCTACGACGGATAAGGTCAAGGAGGCAGTTTTTTCGAGCATCCAGTTTGAAATAGAGGGCAGAACGGTTCTCGACCTGTTTGCCGGCTCGGGTTCGCTCGGAATCGAGGCGCTGAGCAGAGGCGCGCGCAAAGCCGTATTTTGCGATCTGTCGAGACAGGCTGTCGGAGTTATAAATAAAAACCTCGAAAATACCCGCCTTGATCCGCTTGCGACGGTTATTAACACGGACGGAATTTCATATTTAAGAACCACGCGTGAAAAATTTGATATAATATTTATGGACCCCCCGTATAAAAAACAGCTTATCGACAAGGCTATGACGTACGCACATGAGGTTATGAATCCCGGCGGAGTTATCGTTTGCGAAAGTGCGTACGACGAGACATTGCCCGAAAAATGCGGTGACTTTACCGCTGTCAAAGAGGCTAAGTACGGTAAAACGAAGGTCACGTATTACAGAGCGGAGGCGAACGCATGAACCGTATCGCGGTATGTCCGGGAAGTTTCGATCCCGTAACGAACGGACATATAGACATTATAAAAAGAGCGTCTTCAATGTTCGACAAGGTTATCGTACTCGTTATGTATAACGTAAGGAAAAACGGCGGGACCTTACCTGTCGAGGAACGCGCGGAGCTTATAAGACGGTGCGTGGACGGCATGCCGAACGTGGCGGTCGATTTCTACGGCGGTCTGCTTGCGGATTACGTTAAAATGAACGGAGTCTGCGCCATAGTCAAGGGTCTGCGCGCGGTTTCCGATTTCGAGGACGAATTTCAGCAGGCTCTCGCAAATAAGAAGTTAGCCCCCGACGTCGAGACGGTATTTGCCGTTACGAGCAGTGAATACATGTATTTAAGTTCGAGCGTGGTACGTGAAATATGCCGTTACGGCGGTGATATTTCGGGATTCGTTCCCGACGTTATAAGGGAAGATATAGTTAAAAAATATTCATCCGAAATGTGAGATATTTAAGTTTTATAATATAAAGGAGTGCAAAAAACAATGAATTACGAGGATATTATCGAAAAAATCGAGGACATACTCGAGGAGGGCAAGGTTTCCGTTATGGGCGGAAAGATAAAGGTTGACGGCGACGCTATCAGAGAGTGTCTCGAAGAGCTTACCTCATCCGTTCCCACCGAAATTATACAGGCAAGAAAAATCGTCGCGGAGAGACGCGATATCATAACCAAGGCGCAGGAGGCTGCGGGCAAGATGATCCAGGACGCGCAGGCGCAGGCTAAGAAGCTTGTCGAAATGGACGCGATAACGCAGGGCGCGAGAGCCGAGAGCGACCGTATCATTGCCGAAGCCAACGAGAAGGCCGACGGTATCGTAGACGACGCGAACAAGAGAGCTAACGAGATTTCCTCATCCGCGCAGAAATGGTCTCACGATATGAGAGCGTCGGCGGGCGAATTCGTAAACAGCATCATGAGCGAGTGCGAGAGCTTTCTTGCAAACGATATCGAGCACTATCAGAAGAGTCTTGACAATATAAGACTCGCGCAGTCCAAGCTCGAAAGAATCAATTACAAAAACAGCGAGAAATAAAATTACATAAATTTAAACATTATCCTACGGCTCCCCGCATATCTATATCTATGAATCGATATGCGAGGTGTTGTTATGTTTATATTTTCCGTAAGGTCGTCAAAATTTAAGAAAATTGCCGCCGCAATCGGAGCGGTTATCGCGGTTTTAATTCTGATTGCCGTGTTTAAAGGCTGTTCGTCCGGTTCTTCGGACTGCGAGCCGTCGACGGAATCGGAAAAAGCCGATATGTCCGCATTCGGCGAGGACGGACGGCTCAAATTTATATCCTCCCTCGGCTGGGAGGTTAAAAAGGACTCGGGCGAAATGCAGGAGATTCTTATTCCCGCTCATTTTGACGACGTATATAACGAATACAATAAAATTCAGATATCGCAGGGAACCGATCTGACCGGTTACGCGGGCAGGACGGTTCAGCGATGGACGTACGATATAACGAATTTCGACGGCTATGACCCGGACTGCGGGCTTATTAAGCTTAATTTGCTGATACTTGATTCAAAGGTTATCGGCGGGGATGTTTGCAGCGTCGAGCAGGGCGGTTTCATGCGGTCGTTTTATAAGGCATAAGGGGCTTACGGTATTTTGCTCTCCTTTGCCGAAGCGTAAGGAGTTATTATGCCGGCTGAACGTTTGGATAAATTAATATCTTCGTCGGGAAAGTACACGAGAAGCGAAAGCTCGAAGCTTATCCGGTCGGGCGCGGTATGCGTAAACGGCGTGAGCGTAAAAAATCCCGCGTCGAAAGCGGACGGGCACGCCGACGTTATAACGATAAATTCGCAGAGATTTATTTATAAAAAACATATTTATATAATGATGAACAAGCCCGAGGGCGTTATCAGCGCGTCGGACAGCCCGAACGACAGAACGGTTATCGATCTGCTGCCGGATGAGCTTAAAAGACCGGGGCTTTTTCCCGCAGGACGGCTTGACAGGGACACTACGGGATTTATGCTCATAACCGACGACGGTGATTTTGCGCACAGAATACTGTCGCCGAAAAGGCATATTTCCAAAACGTACCGCGTGACGTTAAGAGAGGACATTACCGATGACGAAGCCGAAATGATACGCACGGGGCTTATGTTAAACGGAGAAAAGCTCCTGCCCGCAAAGGTGAAAAAGCTTGACGGCGAACACGTTTACGAGGTCGTCTTAAAAGAGGGACGGTATCATCAGATAAAAAGGATGTTTGCAAGGCTTTCGAACGAAGTTGTTGCGCTCGAACGCACGGCTATGGGAAATCTGACGCTTGATACTGCATTAAAACGCGGAGACGCGCGCGAAATGACCGCAGAAGAAATAACGCAGGTCGAAATGAAAACTTAACAGCTATTCGTTAAAATACACAACATGCAATGTTACAAAAAAAGACATTGAATGTTGTGTATTTTTACCCATAAAAAAAGACGATTTAATTAAAATATCAAATTAATTTAAAAAAATCGGCTTTTTTTTATCGGTTTTACTTGAAATATTTTCAGAAATGTGTACAATGTAAAATGATACAGTAGTAAAATTGCATAAAACGACTATTTACTTTATTTAATTTATTAATTTCCGGAGGTCAAAATTATGTCAAACAGACTTTTCCAGAGCGTTATCCATCAAATGAAGGACGCGGTAGACAGAACGATAGGAGTTATCGACGAGTCCGGCAATATCATCGCCTGCAGTGAATTGGGCAGGATCGGCGAGGCACTGGGGCCGTCGGTCAGCGAAGCCGTATTTTCTACCGTCGGCAACGTAAGCTCCGGCGATCTTATTTTCAGAAGCTTCGGTTCTTCGGTTCATCCCGAGTATGCCGTGTTTGTCGAGGGTTCGGACGAGCTTGCCGAAAAATATATCGGAATTCTCGCGGTTTCGATAGGCAACATAAAACAGTATTATGACGAGAAATACAATAAGGGCAACTTTATTAAAAACGTTATGCTCGACAACATCCTGCCCGGAGATATTCTTTTAAAGGCCCGCGAGCTTCATTTCAACAACGACACGTGCAGAGCCGTCCTGCTCGTAAGAGTCAGCGACCCCGGCGATTCCGCAGTGTTCGATACGATTCAGAATCTTTTCCCCGATAAGACAAAGGACTTCGTTATCAATATAAACGAGACGGATATCGCTCTCGTTAAGGAGGTCAATCCCAATATCGACGCGAGAGACCTCGAAAAGCTTGCCCGTTCGGTCGCGGACGCTCTGGGCAACGACTACTACACCCGCACGCTTGTCGGCATAGGCACCGCCGTTGTCGGCATTAAGGATCTCGCCCGTTCGTTCAAGGAGGCACAGGTCGCTCTCGAGGTCGGCAAGGTATTCGACACCGAGAAAGCCATCGTAAGCTATGAAAATCTCGGTATCGCGAGACTTATTTATCAGCTCCCGACAACACTGTGCGAGATGTTCTTAAAGGAAGTATTCAAGAGAGGTTCGATCGACAGTCTCGATCATGAGACTCTTTTCACCATTCAGAAATTCTTTGAAAATAATCTTAACGTTTCCGAGACTTCGAGAAAGCTTTTCGTTCACAGAAACACACTTGTTTACAGACTTGAAAAAATCAGGAAGCTTACCGGTCTTGATTTGAGAGAATTCGACGACGCGATTGTATTCAAAGTCGCTCTCATGGTTAAGAAATACCTTGACGCAAATCCCGTCAAGTATTGATTTCAATGAAAAATTAAGGATTAAATACTATGGTAGAATTCAGAAACGTAACAAAGGTTTACGCGAACGGGCATAAAGCTCTCGACGACGTAAGCCTGAGTATCGACAAGGGCGAATTCGTATTCGTAGTCGGCGCGTCCGGCGCGGGTAAGAGTACGTTCCTGAAGCTCATAATGCGCGAGGAAGTTCCCACGAGCGGTTCGGTAAACATCAACGGCTACGAGCTTAATACAATGAAACGCAGGGATATTCCGTATTTCAGACGTACTATGGGTATCGTTTTTCAGGATTTCCGTCTCATTCCGAACATGGAGGTCTATGATAACGTGGCGTTCGCTCTGCGCGTTACCGGCGCGAAGGAACGCGATATAAGAAAAAGAGTGTGCTACGCGCTGAGCATGGTCGGTCTTTCATCAAAGATACACTCCATGCCGCAGGAGCTTTCGGGCGGCGAACAGCAGAGAGTCGCTATTGCCCGCGCTCTTGTCAATAAAGCCGATCTCATTATCGCGGACGAGCCTACGGGTAATATCGACCCCGCTATGTCCGTTGAAATTATGGAGCTTTTAAATCATATAAACGCGACTCACGGAACCACTATCGTAATGGTTACGCACGCGCACGACCTTGTTAAGCAGTACGACCACAGAGTCGTAGTTTTAAGAGACGGCAAGCTTGTCGTCGACAGCAAAGACAAGGATGCGGTTATTCCGTTCTTAAACGAGAACGAGCATACCGCCGAGGCGGGATATTACGAACCGCCCAACGAATTCGAGGACGTAGAGGCGTTTATACGAAACTACGGCAAGAGCGGTATGCGTCCCGATGAAGATTTCTACGCGAGTGCGGAAATCGAAATTGAGGAAGAAATAACCGAGCCGGCAGAGTCAGGCGAGGTAAAAGACGGCGAAAACGGCGATTCCTCTCCGTCGGAAACGGAGGTAAAGGAAGATGAGTAATAAAAACAAAGTCGGCAGGGTAAGCTCCAAGTACCTTACCCGCGAGGGCTTCAGAAACATCAGAGTTCACAAGCTGATGAGTCTCGCTTCCGTAACCGTACTTCTCGCATGTCTTGTTATTATCGGAAGCGCATTTTTAATTTATGTCAATATTAACGCCGTTATCGCTAAGGTCGGCGAGCAGAACGTCATTATGGTATTCTCCGACGACAGCACGGACGATGCATCTCTCAAAGCGTTGGGAGAAAATATAAAAGCCGTGCCGGCGGTCACGGACTGTCAATATATTTCGAATGTCGACGCGTTCAGCGGTATTTTGACCGAAATGGGCGAATCGGCTTCGGTTTTCGAGGGCGAGGACGGCAGTTTCCTGCCGAATGCATATAAAGTCACGATAGGCGATATGTCGCAGTTTGATTTGACGGTTTCGGCTATCAGACAGATGGACAACGTTATGAGTATAAGAGAGAACAGCGAGCTTGCCGGAAAACTCGTTACGATAAAAACGGCGATAGGCTATCTGTTCGGAAGTATGGTCATAGTTCTGTTCGTAGTCGCACTGTTTATTATCGCGAATACGGTCAGAATCACGATGTTCTCGCGTAAGCTTGAAATTAGTATCATGAAAGCCGTCGGAGCGACGAACAGCTTTATCCGCTGGCCGTTCATTATAGAGGGTATGGTTTTGGGCGTTATCGCCGCCGTGCTTGCATTCGGAGTCCTGTCGGGATTCTACGCGCTGGCAGGCAGCGTATTTGCAGAATTGTTCAATCTCTTAAACGGACAGATCGTTCCTTACGGCAAATATATGTGGTACATCCTCGCGGTATACTTGTTTATCGGTATTTTCACCGGCGTGTTCGGAAGCAGTATTTCCCTCGGAAAGTATCTTAAAGAACACGGAAAGGTTGTTGAAAATGACTAAAAAGCATTTTTCATCCGTTCTGATGAGAGCGGGCGCAATGGTTATGACTGCGGTTATGACGGTTGCGGGAGCGTTTATATGGAACGCTTCCGACGTATCGGCGGCTTCCGTGCAGGATAAAAAGGATCAGATCGCTTCTTACGAGGAAAAGATAAAGGCCGCGGAGAGCAAAATATCGTCGCTCAAAGGCGATATGAGTAAAACCAAGGATTACATTACGGAGCTTGACGCGCAGATTTCCGATTATGAGGCGCAGATTCAGCTTTTGCAGTCGGATATAGACGCGTATCAGAAAGATATCGACGCTCTCCAGGCGGATATCGATCAGAAAAACGCGCAGATAAAAGAACTTAACGAAAAGATAGAGGCTAACATAAAGGAGATAGAAAATCTCAAAGCCGAAATCGAAAAGCAGAAGGACGAACTTAAAACGCAGGTCAGAAACATATACATGTCCGGCGAAACATCGTCGCTTGAAGTTCTTTTATGCTCAAAGGATTTCTCCGATTTCCTTATAAAACAGCAGTATGTAAGCTCTCTTGCCGATTATGAGCAGTCGCTTATAGACGCTATCAATGAAACGGTTAAGCAGATTCACGATCTTAACGAACAGATTCAGGATCAGAGTGCGAAAATTGAAACGGCGAGAGCCGAGGTCGCAAAACAGCAGGCCGAGGTTAAGGATAAACAGGCAGTTGTCAAAGAACAGCAGGCCGAAGTTGATTCAAAGCAGGCTGTTGTAGAATCGAAGAGAAACGACGCTAATTCACAGCTGAACGCTCTTGCCGCTTCAAAAGACAAATATCAGTCGAGCATAGAGCAGTACGAAAAAGATATTAAGGCGTTGGAAGCTCAGATACAGAAGGAACTTGCCAGTAAGGGTTCAAGCGGTTCCGGTTCTCTTATCGGAGGAGGAACGCTCCAGTGGCCTCTTCATTATTCGGGCTGTTACATAAGCTCGGGTATGGTCGGCAGAACGAACCCGGTTACAGGCAAAAGCGAAACCCACGGAGGTATCGATATCTGCGTTTCGGGCGGTTCTTACGGCAAGGCTATTTCCGCCGCCGCTTCGGGTACGGTCATTACGGCTTCGTACCATTACAGCTACGGCAACTACGTTATGATAGACCACGGAAACGGTCTTGCGACTCTTTACGCTCACTGCAGTTCTCTTGCGGTAGGCTCGGGTCAGTCGGTATCTGCAGGTCAGACGATAGCGTATGTCGGAGACACGGGTTATGTCAGCGGACCTCATCTTCATTTCGAGGTCAGGGTAAACGGTCAGAGAGTCAATCCTTTGGGTTATGTCTCGATGCCGTAATTAAATTATAAACATTACCGAGGGGTGAAAGTCTTATGAATAAAAAGATTTCCCTTGGCCTGACGGCTGCAATCGCTTTAACGGCGGTTGCAGTTTCTGTCATTGCCACGGTTTTTGTCACGTTGTTTTTTTATAATAAGGTTGTGTCCGACGTTTCGGATAAATCGGCTATGTACGCGTCGCTTGCGAGGGTCGACGAGATAGTCAGAAAAAATTATTATTACGCTTCCGACGACAAAAAGCTGTCCGATTCCCTTGTGTCGGGATATATTAACGCGCTCGGAGACGGCAACGAATATATGACCGCACAGGAGTACGAGGAGTATAAGCGTCAGATTTCATCAGATGAGCTTGCGGACGTTTCGTATGAAAAAATCGACTCGAACGCTTATATTAAATTCAAAAGCTTTTATCCCTCTGCCGCGCAATCGTTTAAATCCGCGCTCGAAAAGGCTTCGTCGGATTCTGTTACAGGACTGATAATCGATTTGAGAGACGTATCGCAGGGCGACAGCGAAACGGCGGTTAAAACTGCGGATATGATAGTCCCGCTGGGGAGCGATAAGGAACAGGCTCTTGCATACGCGTGCGACAGAAACGGCGAAAAGGTAAAGATTTGGTCTGCGGATTCGTCGGATGTTTCGCTGAATATAGTTTTGCTGATTAACGGTAAAACGTCGGGTTCCGCCGAGCTTTTCGCGGCCGTGCTGACGGGGTATAACAAAGCTTTTGCGATAGGAGAAAAAACTGCGGGCAACGGAATGTACAGCGAGATATTCGAACTCGAGGGCGGCGGTGCGCTTAAATTGAACACTGCCGAACTTGTACCGTACGGTTCAAAGGTGTTTAACAAAACGGGAATTGTTCCGGATGTTGAATTCTCGGGAACGGACGAGCAGTTTATTCAAAAGGGCGAAGAGATTTTAAAAGGCGAATAATTAATAATGACCGTCGAACAAAATTCGGCGGTTCAGACTGTCGATAAAGCACCTGAACCACGCCTTAAAGACACGTTATGTTTTGTT
>UQQT01000033.1 GCA_900543395.1 uncultured Oscillospiraceae bacterium
CAGTCGAAGCGGAAAGAGGGTGGATATAAACCTTATGAGTTCGACTTTCTTTTGCTATATTGATGTGATGAATGAACTCTGCGAAAAACTGCCGTTTGAGGATGTTGTCGGATTCCTCGAATTTAACGGATTTACAAAGGAAGAACAGACGTTGTTTGACCGGCACAGAAAAACAGAGTCGGAGTATTACATAGGAAAACGGTATTGATATATTTAAGAAAAGCAGAGTGATATTTAATGAAATATCTTGACGATTCGGTATTTGATATTTACCCGGAGGACGAAGCGTGGAAAATCGCAGAGGAAAAGGCGAAAGAATATTTAAAAGAATACGAAAAGGCAAAGCCGTTACTTTCGTCCGAATTTCTCGCGGAGTATGAAAAAAGTTATTTTCACGACTACGAAATTCAGACGTTCAGACCCGTAAAAACGAGCGGGACGGAATATAATTTCGAACTTGTTTTGAAAAAAAACGGACGTATTGTAACTGTAATTTATCACTCTGTCGACAGGTTGAAAATCAATGTCAAAATTGACGGTACGTTAAGAATGTTCGACATTCTCGACAGCGAAATTCTCCCTGCCGGCGGCGGGAAACTGTCGCACGAATTTACGGTGAGTTCGAGCGAGGGCGGAAGTATGCACATAATTTGTAAGAGTATAACGGCGGAGATAACTTCAGATAAATAAGGCGGGCGTTATGAACAGGCTTAAACTGATTGACGATATCGGATTAGAAATAACGTGGAAATTGATATATATCGGGCTCAACGGCTGCGGGGAAATTCCGAAATCAATAGCACGCGGTGACATAATTGATTTTTTAAGCGAATCTTTGACAGCGATTAACCCGGAAACAGACAAAACAATTGAACTTATTTGCAATAAAGATGATGACGAGCAGTTTAATAAATTGATTAAAAAATATGCCGACGCTGACGAATCGGACATTTTGCTTCAAAAACGAAAATGGGTAGTTTGCCTGTTTAAAATTTTGATAGATAACATTAACAAAGACTGTACGCAGGGACTGTTGGAGCTTATGGAGTTTTGGACGACAGTCGGAGCAGGTTCGGTGTGTCCGATAGTGTTTCCGAAAAAAGACAACGGAAGTTCTGTAACAGAATTTTTTACCGAAGCATCATACATAATGAATCTTAATAAATGCCGTGATTGGCTTGTTCGGGAAATAAATGATATTAAAAATTCGGAGGGAAAACAATGTCAATGATTGATATATTAAAAGAATTATATAAAAATAAAACCCTCTCGTCATTGTACACAGGTTTTGACGAGACGGATAAATTTACATTTGGCTATGTTTCGGCTGCCGACGAGGACTGGACTGCGATTCACATGATATCTCCGGACGGATTCGACGACGGCATACATGTTACAAGAACGGACATGGTGATCCGCGCGGATGTCGGCGGGCTATACGGCGAAAAAATGAATAAACTGATTGACGGGAATCCTGTCGCGGTGTATGATTTTTATGACGAAGACGGAGAAAACGGCATAATGCTGTCAGCGCTTTTGTATGCGAAAAATGAAAAATAAATTGTTTTTCTCGAATTAGTCGACAGCGGGATTGTTGACATTACGGGATTTATCGACGGGATAAACGACGGAATGTGCAGAATAAATGTTATCGACGAGTACGGCGCAGCCGACGGCGTTTCATACGTTCCCGTTGAAAATATAACTATCGTTACGTTCAGGTCGGCCGACGAAAAACGACTTGAAAAACTGGTGAAATAAAAATTAACCGTATGATTTAATAAGGGAAATATATTATTATGAACAAATTTGTAAAATGTTTAATTCTTATCGCTTTGCTGGTTCCGTCGTTTATCATGAGTGTGCTTGTTGTAACCATGAAAAACTATCATAAGCTCAACGAAACTAACACAGACATATATCATGCATCGGTTTCGGATGTTGAGTTTGTCAAAGAGTCCGACCCGAATTACATAAAGATAGATACCGCCGAGTACAAAGCCGAATTGAGAATTACATACGATATTCTGAAAACGTTAACAACCGAAGAAACCGACAAAATATTGACCGCAGAGCGCGGGGATAATATAACATTCAGAATTAACAAAACCGATTCGGATAATCTGAAAAATTATAATTTTGTATGTATTCGTTCGCTGAGCATCGGCGAAGCCGATATTTTTACGCTTGACGATTTCAATGCAACGTTGACTGATGAAAATTTGCAGTATGAACAGAAAATTATAAAATTTATTATTGTTTATTCGGTCTTGGCTGTAATTGTGTGGGTTGTTTTAATTGTCTTAATTAACAAAAATCAAAAGAAATATAATGTTTCTCAAACCCCGCCGAAAAAAGCCGATTTTGCATTAAAAGGCAGTACGGCGAATGAAAAAATACGTTATTTTTTTATGAGATATTCTTTGCCGATTGTTGTGATTGTGCTTTCGTTAATTGAAAAATTTACATATTCGCATTTCATTAAACTCGGCGAGACAACCTATGCGATCTGTGCAAGAGCGGTAATTTTTGCTCTGTTAATAATTTGCGTCGTTGTATGGTTTTGCATTATCAAAAAGAAGCAGAAAAAATAAATTATTATCAGCAGCCGAATCATTGTCCCCCTTGACTTCCGGGGCGGTATGATTTATATTTAAAGTACCATAAAAACAAAAGAGGTTATTCTAATGTCAAAGATATTTGCACACAGAGGATTCAGCGGAAAATACCCCGAAAATACTATGCTTGCATTTAAAAAAGCGGTCGAAATCGGTGCGGACGGTATCGAAAACGACGTTCATTTTACGAAAGACGGCGTTCTCGTTATCTGCCATGACGAGTCGATAGACAGAACGAGCAGCGGTACCGGACTTATTCGCGATATGACCTACGACGAGCTTTGCAGGTTCGATTTTTACGGCAATTTCGAGGGCAAGTACGAGTTTCAGCGTATTCCCACGCTAAGGGAGTATTTCGAATTCGTAAAGGACGTCCCCGGTTTTATTACGAATATCGAGCTTAAAACGGGTATATTCGAATACCCCGGAATCGAAAAAGCCGTTATCGACATGATTCACGAATTCGGTCTTTCGGACAGAATTATCCTTTCGTCGTTCAACCACTTTACAATTATGCGCTGTCAGGAGTACGACCCGTCGATTAAGCTGGGCTTCCTTATCGAGAGTTGGATTATCGGCATGGGCGAGTACACAAAGAGCCACGGCGTTCAGTGTGTTCACCCGATTTTCAGAAACCTTACCCCGGAGCATTACGCCGAGATGAAGAACGCGGGCAGAGAGGTCAATACATGGACCGTCAACGAGTATGAGGATATCAAACGTCTTGCGGACATGGGCGTTGATTCGCTTATCGGAAACTTCCCTGACAGAATGATTGAATTATTAAGATAAGAACCGATTAATATTTTAAACCGTATTCGAAGCAGAAATTCTGTCGACGGATACGGTTTTTTCATTATTGCAAATATAAAAATGCCGAAATCGGAATAAAGTTCTGAAAATCATGAGAAATATTCCGAAATCGGCATTTTTGTATTGATAAGTATTAAATTAAAGTGTATAATAATAACGGAGGCGACGGTTATGATCAGGCGTGACAAATATCTTAATGAATTGATAAAATGGAAGAATGAAAAAGTTATAAAAGTTATAACCGGAATCCGCCGCTGCGGAAAATCAACGATTTTAATGCAGTATCGCGATTATCTTATTTCGTCGGGCGTGAACAGCGGGAATATTATATATATAAATTTTGAAGATCTTGAATACGAAAACCTGCTTGACTACAGGGAGATGTATAAGTACATCACCGATCGTATGAAACCGGACTCGATGAATTACATCCTGCTCGACGAGGTTCAGAAGGCTGACGGTTTTCAGAAAGCGGTCGACAGCTTACAGCTTAAAGACAACGCCGATATTACGATAACGGGGTCAAACGCGTACTTGCTTTCGGGCGAGCTTGCGACATATCTTTCGGGGCGTTATGTCGAAATAAAGGTTCTTCCGCTGTCTTTTGCCGAATTTTGCGAGATAAGAGGGTCGGACAATTACGACAGACTTTTCGGCGACTATATGCGCTTCGGCTCAATGCCGTATGTCGCGTCCCTTGACAGTATCGAAAAAGCCGACGCGTATCTCGAGGGTATTTACAATACGATAATCGTTAAGGATATCGAATTAAGACAGGCGCGCCGTGAACCCGACGCGGATAAGCGAAAGGTTACTGATATAGTCCTGCTTAAAAATATCGCGCGGTTTCTCGCTTCGAGCATAGGTAATCCGGTTTCGATAAAAAGCATAACCGACTATATAACGTCTGCGGGGCGAAAGGTCTCTGCGAATACTGTCGGCGATTACACGCGTGCGCTCGTCGAACCGTATGTTTTTTATGTTGCCGAGCGTTACGATATAAACGGCAAACAGCTGTTGAAAACGAATAATAAATACTATATCGCGGATATTGGATTGAGACGGTTTTTGCTCCCGAGGAAAAACTATGACCTCGGTTTTACGCTTGAAAATATAGTTTATCTTGAACTGCTCAGGCGCGGTTACAGGGTGAGCGTAGGCAAAATCGGCGATTATGAAATCGATTTTGTCACGCATAAAGGTGAAAAAACGGCGTATTTTCAGGTCACCGCTTCGCTTCTCGATGAAAAAACTTTTGAGCGTGAGATGAGACCTTTGCGTGAACTGAAAGATAATTACGAGAAAAATATAATTACTCTTGATAAATTCACTCCGGGCGACTATGACGGGATAAACGTTATAAACGCAATCGACTGGCTGAGGGGATGTTAAAACCGCCCGGAGTGAACTTTCCTCACAGCTCGGCGCTCTGTACTGTCTAAAAGTTTACATCTGATTGCAAGTATGACCGTGTTTAACAAGGATGAGAACGCAGGCAGGCTGTCGCCTGTCAAGTTTGAAGACGCAGTTAAACGCGGTCATACGCCGTAATGCTTGTAAGATTTTAGACGGTACAGAGCGCAGGTACTTTTGTACGCCGTCGGGCAAGCCTCAGCCGCCGTTTTGGACGGCGGCTGAGGTTCGGCTTATTCATTCCGAACGTTTTTTCCTATCCCCTCAGCATATAATGTTAAAAACGCCCGGAACGAACCATCCTCACCGTATGTTAAAACCGCCCGGAGCGAACTATCCTCAACTATGCGTTACAAATTCTAATTAGATTTCTTAAATTGTATAACATAATAATTCAGAGCGGTAAACGAATTTACCGCTCTGATGTTATTTTCTGTTTTAATATTTTTTATTTGCAGTCCTTATAGAACTCGTCGATGTACGCTTCGATATCTTTTCTGGTTCCCTTATAAACTCCGGGGGCTTCCATTTTAGCCGAAACGGTTGCCGTCGCATAGAGAAGCGATGTCTTTATATCCGACGTCAGTCTCTCGGTATAGTACGCCGCAAACGTCGTGTCGCCTCTGCCGGTACGTCCGGAGAGGTTTCTTGCTCTGATGGGACAGGTATAGAACTCCCCGCCGTCGTACGCGAGAACCTCCGTGTTGTGTGTTATGAGAATTTCCTGCGCGCCCCACTCGTGAAGAAGCTTCGCCGCCTCTTTTCTGTCGGTAAGACCCGTGAGAATTTCAGCCTCCGCCGCGTCGGTTTTAAGAAAACGCACGTACGGCAGAACTTTTTTCTTGTCCGCCCAGTCCTCGAAATACATTGAACCGTCGTCGCTTACATGTCTTAAGCAGGTCTGAACGTCGACTGCGATGGGAGCCCTTTTCGAAGCCTCTGTCATCATTTCGGTTGTGTAGTCGCCGTAAACAAGCCCTGCAAAATGAATTATATCGCCCTCGATATCCGACGGGATATCGTCAATGGTGAACGGTGTGCCTACGCTCGTGCAGCGGCACTCTCTGCGCTCCTTATCGGGGGTGAAATATCTGTTGTACATGTTTGATGAAGAGGGGCTGGCGATACAGTAGATGTCCTCTTTCGGAATTACGAACTCGTTGAGTCTGTCAAAATCCTTTTCGTTAAGACGGGTAACGGCGGCAACCTTGTGACCGAGAGCGTGCGCAGACGCAGACGAGAAGTTGACCGCGCCGCCTACTACGTCGACTGCGTTTCCGAGATGGTCGACGTTGTGGTCGAGTGTAATATGACCTATAATGATAGATTCGTAATGCTTCATTTTTCGCACTCCTTGTTTAAAATATTAAAAAGTCTTTTAGTGTTTTTGTTTGCTTCGTCGATGACCGTCTGCGCGTCGATACCGCGTATTTCTCCGATTTTTTCGGCGGCGAATTTGATTAACGACGAATCGTTTCGTTTGCCTCTGAACGGGACGGGCGCCATATACGGGCAGTCAGTTTCGAGCAGAATTCTGTCGAGCGGAACGTATTTTGCCGTTTCGACGCTTTTTACCGCGTTCTTAAACGTAACTACTCCGCCGAAGCCTAAATACATTCCGAGGTTTAATACCTCACGCGCCGTCTCGACCGAACCCGAGAAGCAGTGAAGCACGCCTTTGGGCTTGTATTTTTTTAATAATTCGAGAGTGTCGGCGTGAGCCTCGCGGTCGTGGACGATAACGGGTAGATTCATTTCGTTCGCCTTTATAAGCTGACGGGTGAATACGTCAATCTGAACGTTTCTCGGAATCTCGTCATAGTGATAGTCAAGTCCGATTTCGCCGACGGCGACGCACTTTTTCTCAATTAAAAGCGGATAAATTTTTTCGAGCTCGTCCTCGTAATTATCCTTGATATCCTCGGGGTGAAGTCCGCACGAGGCGTATATGAACGGATATTTTTCGGCGTATGAAAGAGATATCAGGCTCGAATTATAATCCGTCGCGCAGTTTATAACGTTCGATACGCCCTTTTCGCCGAGCGAATTTAAAACCTCGTCTCTGTCCGCATCAAACGCCGTATCGTTATAGTGCGCATGAGAGTCGAATATGTTATTCATTTATCTTATCTTTGTTCCGACGGGCATTGAGTCGACGAATACTACCTTAACGTCGTCCTCACCGCAGTCGCCCGCGAGAATCATTCCCGCAGATTCGACTCCGCAGAGCGTTGCGGGCTTTAAATTTGCGACAACGATAACCTTATGACCGATAAGCTGTTCGGGCTCGTACCATTTTGCAATGCCTGAAGCTACGGTTCTCGGCTTTCCCGTGCCGTCGTCGAGCGTGAGCTTTAAAAGCTTTTTTGCGCGCTTTACGTGCTCGCAGTCCTTGATTTCGGCAACGCGCAGCTCGACCTTTGCAAAGTCGTCTATGCCTATCTGCGCTATGCCCTCGATAGCTTCTTTTACTTTATTGTTGTTAGCCTGCTCGGCTTTTGCCTTCGCCTCTGTCTCGGCTCTAATCTCCTCGATCATCTTCTGTGCGTCGATACGCGCGAACAGGGGAGAAGCCGTGCCGACCTTTGCGCCTTCTTTGATTGCGCCGAACGTCTTAACGCTCTCGTAGTCGGTTATATCGGTGTTGAGCTGTGAAAATATCGCCTTTGAAGTCTCGGGTATAAAGGGTGAGATGAGCACGGCGAGAATTCTTATGGATTCGACAAGGTTATAGAGAACGGTCGAAAGTCTGTCCTTTTTCTCCTCGTCCTTTGCAAGCGCCCAGGGCATTGTCTCGTCGATATATTTGTTGCATCTCTTTGCAATACCCATAACCGTATCGAGTGCGTCGGCGATATGGAACGTGTCCATTGCCTGCTCGAACGGCTTGTATGCGTTTGAGACAAGAGCTTTAAGCTCGTCGTCGACAGGCTCAGAGGCGGTGCTGCAATGAAGTACGCCGTCAAAATATTTGTTTGCCATAGCTACGGTGCGGTTTACGAGATTACCGAGCGTGTTGGCAAGATCCGAATTGAAACGCTCTATCATTGTGTCGTATGATATCGAGCCGTCCTGCGCGTGGGGCATCTCGGAGAGAAGATAATATCTTACCGCGTCGACGCCGAAGCGTTTTACGAGATCCTCCGCGTAAATTACGTTGCCCTTTGACTTTGACATTTTATCCTCGCCGAAGAGAAGCCACGGATGGCCGTAGACCTGCTTGGGCAGAGGCTCGCCCAGAGCCATGAGCATGATAGGCCAGTAGATTGTGTGGAAACGGATTATATCCTTGCCGATAATGTGAACGTCCGCAGGCCAGTATTTTTTATATAATTCGCTGCTGCCGTCGGGGTCGTAGCCGAGGGCGGTAATATAGTTTGAGAGAGCGTCTATCCATACGTATATAACGTGCTTGTCGTCGAACGTAACGGGTATTCCCCATTTAAACGACGTGCGCGATACGCACAGATCCTGAAGTCCGGGCTTGATGAAGTTGTTGAGCATCTCTTTTTTTCTGCTCTCGGGATAGATGAAGTCGGGATTTTTCTCGATATGCTCCTCGAGTCGCTTCTGATACTTTGAGAGTTTGAGGAAGTACGCCTCCTCCTTAGCGTTTGTTACCTCGCGGCCGCAGTCGGGACATTTGCCGTCTACAAGCTGGGAGTCGGTAAAGAAGCTCTCGCACGGAACGCAGTAGTGACCCTCGTATGCGCCCTTATAAATATCTCCCTGATCGTAGAGCTTTTTAAATATTTTCTGAACGCATTTTTCATGATAATCGTCTGTCGTTCTGATGAATTTATCGTAAGTCGTGTTGAGCATGTCGCATATTTCTCTGATTTCGCCTGCAACCTTATCGACATACTCCTTGGGCGTAACGCCCGCCGTCTTAGCATATTCTTCGATTTTCTGACCGTGCTCGTCCGTTCCCGTGAGGAAGAATACGTCATAGCCCTGGAGTCTTTTGTATCTCGCTATGGCGTCGGTAAGCACTATTTCATAAGAATTTCCTATATGCGGTTTTCTCGAAGTGTAAGCTATCGCGGTGGTAATGTAATATTTTTTCTTTTCCATAATTTATACCTCCGTATACAGAATATATTATAAACGCTGACGGCTTTTATTGCAAGAAAAATTTGATTATTTGATACTTGAATATTTACAGATTAAATAATATAATTAATTATAAAGTTTCTTTTCAAGGGGTATATTACTATGAAAAAGTTCAGAAAAGTCTTGTGCTTTGTCATGAGCGTTATACTTGCGGTATGCTCGGTGAGCTTGCTCGCGGCTGCGTATGACGAAACGGGTAAAAAGTCGGCGGCAATTTTTGTCGACGGTATCGCGTCCTCCGATCTAATCAACGCCGAGACGGGCGAGACGATGTTTCCTCCGCAGGCAAAGCCGATTATAAAGGCTGTTAATAAGGTTCTGCCGACGCTCGTTTCCGATATTAAGAAAAACGACTATTCGGCTACTGCGGATATTATCGCCGATGCGGTGAATCCGATATTCGCGCCTATTGCATGCGACGAAAACGGACTGCCGAAGGTCAAAACGAAAATCGATTACGAATACCCGGATTCCGACAGCATAAAAGCCGTAATAAACGGAACCGGCGAGGAAAAATACATACGCTTTTCATATGACTGGAGACTTTCGGTTCTGTCGATTGCAGACGAGCTTCATTCGTTTATAGAATACGTAATGAAAGAGGGCGGACCCGATTCCGTTTCCCTTATCGGCTTCAGCATGGGTACGTGCGTTGTTATGTCGTATCTCAAGCTTTACGATTATCAGTACGTCGACGGCGTTGTTCTGCTCGCGGGCGGATATAACGGCGTTTCGTGCTGCGGTCAGCCGTTTGCTGATATGCTCGGGTTTGATTCGGATGCTATAGTAAGATACCTTGAGGCTCTTCTCGGCGATTCTTTTGCGGGCGTCGGCGTTAAGGCTCTCATGAGAATGTTAAACGTCACGGGCGTACTCGGCAGGGCAGTAAACATTGCGGATTCGCTGACGGCGGAGATAAACGACATTCTCTATAAGGATGTATTCGTTAAATCCTTCGCGACCATGCCCGGCATGTGGGCTCTCATTCCGCTCGAATACTATGAGCAGGCTAAGGACACAGTAATAAACGGCTTCGGCTTTTCCGACGAATATATAAAGACAATCGACCGGTATCACTATGAGGTTCAGGCGGATACGGAGAATATCATAAGCGGTATTCTCGATAGGGGAATAAATTTCGGTATTGTATCAAAATACGGTTTCCCCAACACCCCGTGTATTGAGGATATAAATTCGATGGCGGACGGCGTTATCGATACGCGTTTTTCGTCGTTCGGTGCGACATGCGCCGACGTTACCGAGACTCTCGGTGATAATTACGTTCAGAAAATCGACAACGGACACGACTGCGTTTCTCCCGACAATATGATAGATGCGTCGACGTGCAAATTCGTCGATTATACATGGTTTGTAAAGAACAGCTTTCACAGCAATGACATGGAGTATTCGACCGGTCTCTGTCTCGATATTTTAAACGCCGACACTCAGCCGACGGTCTGGGATTTTAAGTACCCCGAGTTTAACATAATGACGAAAACGGGCATTAAGCCGCTGACTTTAGATAACGATTCGACTCTTTACACCGTAAGCTTCGAGGGCGATACCGTTTTGTCGGTGCTGGGCAGGTTTATTATTGATTTTAAGAATGCGGTAAAATCCGCCTTCGGGAGATAATTTTATTCCGCGTTCGGAAATGCTTGCGGCTTTGCGGAAAGCTCGGCGGAATGTCCGTTTTATAAATTAAAAAACAATATAAAAAGAACGCAGACCGATTTACAGTTTGCGTTCTTTTGCCGTCTTTTAATATTAAGTACGATTCAATATCAGTCGATATCGTTAAGCAGCTCTTTCAGTGCTTTTATGTCCGCAGCGGTGAGGGTAACGCCCTTGCCCATTTTCTCATGGTCGGGGCCCCAGTCGCGGATATCGTACTTCGGCTCCTTGCCGTTCCAGCTGATAAGGTTAAGCTCCTTAGCCCAGCCGCCTGCGCCCTCGGAAATAACTCCGAAGGACTTTACGATTTCATAAGTAAACTCCGGCATGTACTTTTCCTCCTCTTTCAGATATTTTAAATCTATTCTCTTATATTATATTATGTATATATTTAAAAATCAACTACAAAATAAAATATTTAAAAAATTATTTTTATTTTCAAAATAAAATAAGAATACCGGAGTATTAAAAAATGCCCCGGCCGATGAAATACGGAACGGGACGCTTGACAAAGCTGTGATTTGTGGTATAATGAAAGTGAAATAAGGCAGACCCGACGATAAACGGTTAGCCCTGTTTAATTAGCGAAAAAATAACCGCTGACTTTTCGAGGGTTGGGCGGTTATTTTTTTAATGCTAAAATTATGCTGAAAAACAGTAACATAAATAAAATTATGAAAACTTCTGCAGCCATCGCATCACCCCCTTATTCAGAGGGCAAATACCCTCCGAGAGAGGGCTAACCGCCTACCGATATGTAGATCCGCCTTATTTCTATGATAATATAACACGCTTTGACAAAAAATGCAAGCAAAATAATTCATTTTATGAAAAACAGTGACAGAAAACAAGACGTTTCCTTTTCGGGAAGCGTCTCGTTTTTTTATCACAGAAAATAATATTCTTCTTTTATAGGCCTTACTTATTGAAGTATCTCTTTAAAAGTCCCTCGAAAGCCTTGCCGTGTCTCGCTTCATCCCTTGCCATCTCATGAACGGTGTCATGGATAGCGTCGAGTCCGAGCTCCTTGGCGAGCTTTGCAAGCTCGAATTTGCCGAGAGTCGCGCCGTTTTCAGCCTCTACTCTCATTTCGAGATTCTTCTTTGTCGAGTCGGTTATGACCTCGCCGAGCATTTCAGCGAACTTAGCAGCATGCTCCGCCTCTTCGTAAGCTGCCTTCTCCCAGTAAAGACCGATCTCGGGGTAACCCTCTCTGTGAGCGACTCTCGCCATTGCAAGGTACATGCCGACCTCGGAGCATTCGCCGTTGAAGTTAGCGCGCAGACCGTCGATAATTCTCTCATCAACACCCTTTGCGACGCCGACGACGTGCTCGGCCGCCCATGTCATATTATTCTCCTTAACCTCGGTGAATCTGCTGCCGGGAACGTGGCACTGGGGACATTCCTTGGGAGGCTCGTCTCCCTCGTGAACATAACCGCATACGGGACATACCCATTTTTTCATAATAATTACCTCCATAGAAAATTTTAATTTTACAGTTTTTATCCTATATTAAATAAGCCTCTCGGCATTATTTACGCACTCGGGGCAAAGCCCGTAGAAAACAAGAGAGTGATATCTGACCGTACCGCCGAATTCCTCCTGCGCCGAGCTGTCGAGCACGGAATCCTCGTCAAAGCAGTCGAGGTCGAGAATGCGCGAGCACTTTTCGCATACAAAATGCGTATGAGGGCTCGTGTTGCCGTCGAAACGCTCCTGCGAATTTACAAATCCTACGCTTACGGCATCGCCGTCGGCGATAAACTCATTGAGATTACGGTAAACCGTAGCAAGACTTAAGTCGGGGATGTCGTGCTTTAGCTTTGTATAAAGCATTTCCGCACTCGGATGCTCCTTTGTATTCATAAGAGCCTCGCGGATAGCGTCGCGTTTTTTGCTGTGCTTTTTCGGTTTTGCGATCATTTTATCACCTCTAAACGATAATGATTATTGTTTTCGTTATTATCATATCATAAAGAATTTGATTTGTAAAGCCCTTTTTGAAAAAAAATTAAAAAAATCGGGTTGACAATTTTTTTCGACATATATATAATGTTATTAATTGAATACATCCTATAAAGACTGCGACGGGAAGAGTAGTATATACAAACGATTCAAAGAGAGCCGGCGGCGCTGGAAAGCCGGCAGTCCGGTATATATGAAGAACATCCCCGAGTCTCTGTCCGAACGTTTTATTTTATTCAAGTAGGCGCAGACGTGTAAGGAGCGTTAATCCTTGCGTTATCGGATTATATATTATTAATTCTGATCCCGTAACGGCAGAGCGGGCGCGAAAGCGTCACGGTGGGTGGTACCGCGGAGATTATGCTTCGTCCCATAATTCTTATGAATTATCGGACGGGGCTTTTTATTTTCCCCGAATTAAGACAGGAGGAATTGTTTTGAGAAGAACGATATACTGCGGACTTGTCCGCGAGAGCCATATCGGTCAGCGAATCACGGTCACGGGCTGGATGCTGACGAAGCGCGATATGGGCGGTGTTATTTTCCTTGATTTAAGAGACAGAGAGGGCGTTTTGCAGGTCGTATGCAACGCGCAGAATTTATCACCCGACGAATTCGCCGTCGCCGAGGGACTTCGCAATCAGTCCGTCGTTCTGTGTGAGGGCGTTGTCAGACTCCGCGACGAGGAGACGGTTAACGAAAAGTTAGTAACCGGTACCGTCGAGCTTATGGCTGACAAGATAGAGCTTATCTCGACGAGCGAAACGCTCCCGTTTTCGCTTGACGACGACGCGCAGATAAGAGAGGATTTGAGACTTAAATACAGATTTCTCGATTTGCGCCGCCCCGTTATGATTAATAATCTTAAAATAAGACATAAGATTCAGAAGGTTACGGAGGATTATCTTGACAAGGAGGGTTTTCTCTGTGTTGAGACTCCCATGCTCATGAAGTCGACTCCCGAGGGCGCGAGGGATTATATAGTCCCCAGCCGTGTTCACCCCGGCACGTTCTACGCGCTGCCCCAGTCGCCCCAGATATTCAAGCAGATTCTCATGGTCGGCGGTATCGATAAGTATTATCAGGTCGCCAGATGCTTCAGAGACGAGGATTTGAGAGCCGACAGACAGCCGGAGTTTACGCAGGTTGACATGGAGATGTCGTTCGTAGAGCAGGAGGACGTTCTCGTTCATCTTGAAAAATTATTCAAGCATATATTCAAGGAGATAAAGGGCGTCGAATACACCGAAGCATTCCCCCGTCTTACGTGGACGGAATGTATGGACGTGTACGGAAGCGACAAGCCCGATTTGAGATTCGGACTGCCGATAGTCGATATTACCGATATCGCAAAAACGTGCAGCTTCTCCGTATTCAGAAAGGCTGCCGACAACGGCGGAGTCGTCAGAGCGATTAACGTAAAGGGCGGAGCGGAGTTTACGCGTACCGTAATCGAGAATCTGACAGAAAAAGCGACTTCCTACGGTGCAAAGGGCATGGCGTGGATTGCGATAAGACCCGACGGCGAGATTTATTCGCTTCTTACGAAATTCTTTGCAAAAGAGGATATCGACGCAATCGTAAAGGCTGTTAACGCCGAACCCGGCGACTTCATTCTGTTCTGCGCGGACAAACTTGCGACGGTAAGACGCGTTCTCGGCAATTTAAGACTCGACGTTGCCGATATTCAGCATTTGAGAAATAAAGACGATTATAAATTTATGATAGTCACCGACTTCCCGCAGTTCGAGTGGAGCGACGAGGAAAACAGATTCATGGCGACTCATCACCCGTTTACAATGCCGTACGAGGAGGACGTTCAGTATCTGATGACCGACCCCGGCAGGGTCAGAGCGCAGGCGTACGACGTTGTTTTAAACGGTATCGAATTGGGCAGCGGCAGCGTCAGAATTCATAAGCCCGACGTTCAGACAAAGATGTTCGAGGCTCTCGGCTTTACCGACGAGCAGATCGAGGACCGCTTCGGATTCATGGTCAACGCGTTTAAATACGGAACGCCCCCGCACGCGGGCTTTGCGTTCGGACTTGACAGATTCGTAATGCTCATGGTCGGCGCGGATTCATTAAGAGACGTTATAGCGTTCCCGAAAACGAAGGACGCGTCCTGTCCGCTTACCGGCGCGCCCGACTACGTAGACCCGGCGCAGCTTGAGGTGTTGAATTTAGGCTCCGCGCTCGAAAAGCACGACAGCGAAGAAAAAAAAGAAAAGAAAAAGAAAGCCGTCGAAATAGACGTTGACGCGGTAGCGAATCTTGCAAGATTAAGCCTCTCCGAGGACGAGAAAAAGAGCATGAAGAAGGAGCTTGTCTCTATAATAGATTTCGCCGACACGCTTGCGGGAATCGATACGACAGGCGTTGACATAACCGCGCACGTCGTTCCTATGAGCAATGTTTTCAGACCCGACGAGGTCACGAATAAGCCCGACAGAGACGAGCTTCTCGCTTCCGCCCCCGCGAAAGAGGACGGATGCGTGTTCGTTCCGCAGGTTGTGGAGTAAGGAGGCAGGACGATGGATATACGTAAATTAACGGTTGAACAGTTAAGCTCAATGCTTAAAAACAAAGAGATATCGTCTCTCGAGCTGACGAAAGAGTATCTTGAATATGCCAAGACCTCCGATGAGAAAATAGGCGCGTACCTGCGTTTCTGCGAGGACACTGCTCTTGACGGCGCGAAGAACGCCGACGAGAAAATAGCCCGCGGAGACTCGTCCGCTCTTACGGGAATCCCGTACGGACTTAAGGACAATATATGCACTAAGGGCGAGATTACGTCCTGCGCTTCGAAAATGCTCGAAAATTTCGTTCCGCCTTACGACGCGTTCGTTTATAACAAGTTAAACGAAGAGGGCGCGGTAATGCTCGGCAAGACGAACATGGACGAATTCGCCATGGGTTCCACTAATGAGAATTCGGCGTTCAAGCCGGTTCACAATCCGAGGGATTTATCACGCGTACCCGGCGGAAGCTCGGGCGGTTCGGCGGCCGCGGTCGCTTCGGACGAGGCTCCTTTCGCGCTCGGTTCGGACACCGGCGGTTCCATACGTCAGCCCGCCGCGTTCTGCGGAGTTGTCGGAATGAAGCCGACGTACGGCGCCGTTTCGAGAAACGGTCTCGTCGCGTTCGCTTCGTCGCTTGACCAGATAGGACCGCTTACCAAAACTGTTAAGGACTCTGCGATTGTTCTTAACGCAATAGCCGGTCATGACAAGCTCGACTCCACATCCGTTGACAGAGAGCCCGGCAATCTCTTAGAGGATATCGGCAAGGACGTAAAGGGCATGAAGATAGCTCTGCCAAAGGAGTATTTCGGCGAGGGTATCGGCGAGGACGTAAAGTCCGCGGTTCTTAATGCCGCCAAAGTATACGAGAAAATGGGAGCCGTCGTCGAGGAGGTTTCTGTTCCGACAATGAAATACGCTCTGCCCGCATACTACGTTATTTCCTCCGCCGAGGCTTCGTCAAACCTTTCAAGATTCGACGGCGTACGCTACGGCTACAGGTCAAAAAATTACGAGGATATCACCGAGCTTTACAAGAATACGAGAAGCGAGGGCTTCGGCAGCGAGGTCAAGAGACGTATAATGCTCGGATGCTTCGCGTTAAGCTCGGGTTATTACGACGCTTATTATAAAAAGGCATTACAGGTCAGAACGCTTATCATGCGTGATTTTAATAATATATTTAAAGATTATTCGTGCATACTTTCTCCCGTCGCTCCGACCGCCGCATATAAATTAAACGAAAAAACGAGCGATCCGCTCGAAATGTATATGGGCGATATCTACACCGTACCCGTAAACATAGCCGGTATTCCCGCGCTCAGCATGCCCTGCGGCGAGGATAGAGACGGCATGCCCGTAGGTATGCAGCTTCTGGGCAAGGCGTTCGATGAGAAAACGCTGTACAGATTAGGCTTCGCGTTCGAGCGCGAGACCGGCGCGTATCATCTTAATAAATGACGGACGGAAGGAGAGAGTTTAAATGAATTATTATAAGGGTTACGAAATGGTCATAGGACTCGAGGTTCACTGCGAGTTAAAGACCGAAACCAAAATATTCTGCGGCTGTCCCACTTCGTTCGGAGCCGAACCGAATACGCAGTGCTGTCCGGTCTGCATGGGCATGCCCGGCACGCTTCCCGTGCTTAACGGCAAGGTCGTTGACTACGCGATAAAGGCGGGCGTTGCGACGAACTGCACTATTGCAAAGTATTCGAAACAGGACAGAAAAAACTATTTTTATCCCGATTTGCCCAAGGCTTATCAGATTTCGCAGTACGACCTGCCGTTGTGCGAACACGGCTGGCTTGAAATCGAGGGCGAGAACGGGGCTAAGAAGATAGGAATTACGAGAATTCATATAGAGGAGGACGCAGGCAAGCTTGTCCACATCCCCGGCAAGGGTACGCTTATCGACTGCAACCGCTGCGGTGTTCCCCTTATCGAAATCGTTTCCGAGCCCGACATCAGAAGCGCTCAGGAAGCCGTCGCTTATATGAAGAAGCTTCGCGCCATTATTCTTTACACGGGTATATCCGACTGTAAGATGCAGGAGGGCTCGCTCAGATGCGACGTTAACCTCTCCGTCAGAAAGAAGGGCGGGGAGAAATTCGGAACGAGAACGGAAATGAAGAACCTGAACTCGTTTACGTTCATTCAGAAGGCTATCGAGTACGAATATAAACGCCAGGTCGACGAACTCGAGGCGGGCGGAACGATAGTACAGGAGACTCGCCGTTACGACCAGGCAAGCGGTAAGACGTTTACCATGAGAACGAAAGAGGACGCGAACGACTACCGTTATTTCCCCGATCCCGACCTTGCGCCGATTATAACCTCGGACGAAAAATTAAAGAAGCTCACAGATTCAATCCCCGAGCTTCCCGACGTAAGAAAGAAATTGTACGTCGAAAAATATTCGCTCACGCCCTATGACGCGGAGCTTATCACGAACGAAATGGAGATTGCCGACTATTTCGAAAAGGCATCGAAATGCACAAGTTATCACAAGATTCTCGCAAACCTCATTATTTCCGATGTAATGAAGCTTCTCGACGCGGATTCTTATAATGTAAAAATTTCGCCCGAACACCTTGCCTCGATTGCAGAAATGCTCGGAACGACCGAGATAAATTCCTCTGTCGGCAAAAAGGTTATCAAGGCTCTCTGGGAGAACGATACCGACCCCGTCAAATACGTTAAGGACAATGATTTGAATCAGATAAATGACAGGGATACGCTTCTGAAAGCCGTTCTCTCCGCTATAGAATCAAACCCGAAGTCCGTCGCGGATTATAAGAAGGGCAAGACTGCCGCGGCGAAAGCGATAATGGGTCATGTCATGGCGAAAACGCAGGGCAGGGGCAACCCCGTTTTAATCGGCGAAATACTTGACGGGGAGCTTAAAAAGCTTTAATGGCGTTTATGGAATTTATAAAATCCGATTTATTCGTGCGAATTGTCGGATTTATAGGAATTGTTTTAACGTTTATCGCGTTTCAGAGCAACAAACATAAGAATATTGTGCTTATTAAGCTTACGTCGGAATTTATATTCGGCATACAGTATCTGCTCGTCGGCGCATATACGGGGTGCGTTCTCAATGTGCTCGGCTCCGTCAGAAATTTCACGTACTTAAAGCTTGACGAAAAGGGCAAAAGCACGCGTATCGCAATGCTCATATTCATGGCGGTATTCACCGTTTCTGCGATTCTCACATGGGACGGATGGCTGTCGGTATTTCCGCTTATCGGAAAGCTGTTTTCAACCGCCGCATATTCGATGAAAAATCCGAGAAAGATAAGATTTTTAAACGTTCCGACTGCGATAATGTGGGTTGTTTACAACGTTACGTTTCACATGTGGGAGGCTCTGTTTGCAGACTCTATGAGCCTTGTTTCCGTCGCAATCGCGATATACAGATTCGACATAAAGCCCTGTCTTGCAAAAAAGAAGGAAACAGTGAAGCGCTCTGCTTCTTGACAAACTCATTTAGGGCGTATATAATGTTAAATGAAAAAATTTTTTAATAATTAGGAGTGTTAAATATGCCTCTTGTAACAACAACGGAAATGTTCAAAAAAGCATACGAGGGCGGTTATGCCGTCGGCGCTTTCAATGTTAATAACATGGAGATAGTCCAGGGTATCACCGAGGCCGCCGCAGAGCTTAAGGCTCCCCTTATTCTTCAGGTTTCGGCAGGCGCGAGAAAGTACGCTAACCATACGTACCTTACAAAGCTCGTTGAGGCCGCCGTTATCGAGACGGGTCTCCCCATCGCTCTTCACCTTGACCACGGCGCGGATTTCGATATATGCAAAAGCTGTATCGACGGCGGTTTTACCTCCGTTATGATTGACGGCTCTCATCATCCTTACGAGGAGAACGTTGCTCTCACCGCCAAGGTTGTTGAGTACGCTCACGCTCACGGCGTTGTCGTCGAGGGCGAGCTCGGTCAGCTTGCGGGTATCGAGGACGACGTTAACGTTTCCGACGAGAACGCCTGCTATACAAGACCCGAGGAGGTACAGGATTTCGTAGAGAGAACCGGCGTTGACTCGCTCGCTATCGCTATCGGAACCTCTCACGGCGCATACAAATTCAAACCCGGTCAGGATCCCAAGCTCCGTCTTGATATTCTTGAAGAGGTCGGCAGGAGACTTCCCGGATTCCCCATCGTTCTCCACGGTGCTTCATCCGTTCCTCAGGAGTTCGTTAAGGAAATCAACACCTACGGCGGAAACATGCCCAATGCTATCGGTATCCCCGAGTCCGAGCTTGCAAAGGCAGCTAAGATGGCTGTCTGCAAGATCAATATCGACTCCGACCTCCGTCTTGCGATGACCGCATCCATCCGTAAGTACTTCGCAGAGCATCCCGAGCATTTCGATCCCCGTCAGTATCTCGCTCCCGCCAGAACCGCAATCAAGGACATGGTAGAGCATAAGATCAACGACGTTCTCGGCTGCGCGGGCAAGGCGTAAGATAGGAGCCGTCACTTTCGGCGCATAAAGAATTTTTATCGTCTCGCGGTACTTATGTACAGCTTCGCCGATGAAAAAACTTTTCTGCATCCGAAATCATCCGGTTCGTCCGGTTTGATATGGATTTAATGTAAAACCGAATAAGATACAAAAAACGGAGCCGGCGAAAAAACCGGCTCCGTTTTTTGTATCTTATTAATATGAAAATATATTTTTTTACTCAAACAATTCATTCTTAGGGGAGAGCAGGCGGACGGACTGCTTTTCCGCTTTTATATGCGCGGAGCGTATATTTCCGCCGAATTCGCCGTCGAGCGGTCAGTCGACTCGGAGTCGAACGTAAATTTTATGTCTGAAGCGGTCAGCGATATAAGAGAATCACCGTCGTACTCACCCTTTATCATTTTTTTGAGCATTGAGAAAAGTCCGAACGCACCGGTAATTTTTCTGACGAGCATAACCTCGAATTTGCCGTCGTTGAGTCTGACTTTGTTTTTGTCGAATTTAAACATTCCCGCGACGCTTAACGCGTTTGAAACCGCGCAGAAAAAGAACAGCCACGGACAAACGCACGAAGCCAAGAATCCGACGATTGATATATTGTAATTTTTTAAAAACCCGAACGCGTTTGACTGCTCGTAATACATCATGGCGTTCACCGCGCTTACGAGCAGAGCCGTTCCCCGTAACGGCAGCAGAAAAACGCACATAAGACACAGCGCGATTCCGCACACCGCGACAAGCGTTTTAACGGCAAAAGAGTATTTTTTTTCGGGCTTTTTTCGGCGGTTTGTTCCTTGACTTCGGGCATAATAAATCCTCCTCGGCTTTATATGATTAATTATCACTTTTTTTGTAAACTGTTTAGGAATACACAAACAAAATGCATATTAAAACGCAAAAAAAGGAATCCGTCAATAAAGTCGGATTCCGTGTGAAGTGTATATATTTATATTACTGCAAGTCGCATGCGGGAGATATCTTCCCCTACAAAAGAATGTTTGTTTTCGGAACGGTAAATTATTGTTTAATAAACAATTCGCTGTCCGGGCTTAAAAGTCTGACGGCGTGTTTTTTTATTTTTATATCCGCTTTTCGGATTTTGCCGCCGAACTCGCCGTCGGTTATCCAGGTTACGGGCGAATCGAATTCGAATTTAACTTCTGAAGCGGTCAAAAACAACAGCGAATCGCAATCGAGGTCGCCTCTCAAAAGCTTGAATACGGTGTCTATAAGTCCCGCTATGCCGTGAATTTTTCTGACGAGCATAATTTCATATTTTCCGTCGTTGAGACGGACTTTATTTTTATCGAAATTGAACATCCTCGCGACGCTCAAAGCGTTCGAAACCGCGCCGAAATAAAAATAATCGTCGAGCGTTTTGCCGTCGTATTCTATTTTGATATGCTTGGGCTTCGCTTCAAGCACGGTCGGGATTACGTTGAATAAAAATCCGTTTAACGTGTATGCACTGTAGCCGAGTGCGTTTTTCATCCTCTGCGGAGTCGAGTACGATATGTGAGTTCCGGGGCCGAAGCACGCGATATATGAAAATCCGTCCGAATTAAACGAAGCCGAATCATAAGTGTTGACATTGCCCGAGGCTATAAGCTCGACGGCTTTGTTTACGTCGGTCGGAATGCCTACGGTCGCGGCGAGGTCGTTTGTCGAGCCTGTCGGAATGTAGCCCACCGGTACATCGGAGCCGGAACGGACAACGCCCTTTATCGCCTCGCTCAAGGTTCCGTCGCCGCCGCAGACGGTCAGAACGTCGTATTTTTTAGCGTAGATATACGAGAGTTCTTCCGCGTCGCCCCTGCACACCGTCAGCTTTACGTCGACGTCAAAATCATGATCTTCAAGCGTTTTCTTTATATAATTTACATCAGGACGCTTTTCGTTTCTTCCCGCTTTGGGATTATAGATTATCAGAAGCTTTTTCCTTGTCACAAAAAATCACTTCCCGTATTATTGTGCCGAATTTTCCGATTTGTCCAGCGTGACGGCAGTTTCTGTATTTACCGGCGCGTTTTCCGCAGTCTGTTCTTCATTTTCTTCGGTATGATTTTCATTTAATTCTCCGTCTGCGTCAAGCGGTACGGGAGTCTCGAGCTCGCAAACGTCGGAAAACATCACGAGTGCGTTTCGTCTTTTGTTTTTCGCCGTTTTTGCAGTCTTTGCCGCCGCGTAGAGAGCCGCCGAATCGGAGTCGGAAATATGAAGATGTTCCGTCTTGTCAAGTGAATTTTTCGCCTTGTTCATTTCGTCATCTGTAACCGTGATGACCGAATCGACCGCGTTTAAGTCGAGAACGCCGTTTACATCCTCGCCCTCGCGGACGGCAAAATGAATTTTTATATTTTTATTAAACGTTTTGAAGAATTTGCCTATTGCGTTGACTCGTTCGAGATTTTTTCCCGAAATTATAAAATAATGAACGATTCCGTACATGTCACGGAGAATTTTTTGAGCCGTCATCATGTCGTTTTCTTCGAGCGTGTTTTCGATAACCGTTTTGCCGTCATCCGTTTTCATTGAAGTCAGTACGGCAAAAAGGCGGGTTTCGATATGATTAGCCGATTCGAAATCCGAAAGACGGGCTATATATTTTTCGTTGTCCGCCGATAAAACGCACGGCGATATGCGTTTATCTCTTTTTATATTAAATCCGTATGTAAATTCAGCCATTTTTACACCTCGATACCGAAATATTTTTTCGCATTGTAAAACGATACGTTGTTGACGATTGATTTAAGAATTTCCGGTTCGTACGGGTACTCGCCCCTCTCGACCATGGAGCCTAAGAACGAGCAGAATATACGTCTGAAATACTCGTGTCTCGGGTATGACAAAAACGATCTTGAATCCGTTACCATGCCTATGAATCCGCCGATAACGCCGAGGTTTGCGAACGCCTTTATCTGCTCGCGCATGCCGTCGATATTGTCGTTGAACCACCACGCAGAGCCGAGCTGAATTTTCGAAACTGCTTCGTCGGTCTGGAAGTTGCCCGTCATGGAGCCTAAAACGTAGTTGTCCTTGGGGTTGAGCGTGAAAAGAATCGTTTTCGGCAGCGAATTTTCACTTGCGAGCATGTCGAGGAAGCGTGATAACGATTCCGCCTCGCGTGCGTCGTTCATTGAGTCAAAGCCTGCGTCGGCACCGATTTTGTTGAACATGAGCGTGTTGTTGTTCCTCATTGCGCCGAGATGCAATTCCATTGCCCAGCCCTTTTTGTAATATTCCCTCGCAAGGAAAAGCATAAGCTCCGTTTTGTATTTGTCGGCTTCTTCGCTTGTTACGTTTCCGCCGTTTATGCCTTTTTTAAGAATCGAGTCAAGCTCTTTTTCGTCGGCTCTTAAAGTCGGCATATATGTAAGCGCATGGTCGGTCGCCCTGCATCCGAGCGAGTCGAAAAGCTCGATCCGCGAAAGCAAAACGTCCCTTAAATCGTTGAATGTTTCAATGGATTTGTCAGCCGACAAGGATAACTTTTTAATGTAATTTTTAAACGACGGCTGATCGATATATAACGCCTTATCGGGTCTGAACGCGGGGAGGACTTTACATTTAAACGACGTATCGTCTCTTAATTTTTTATGATATTCGAGACTGTCCGCCGGGTCGTCGGTCGTGCATACGTATACGACGTTTGAACGAGTGATAAGCTCACGGGGCTTGAATCCGCCGGAGGCTATCTGCGAGTTCGTCTCCTCCCAGATTTCGTCCGCCGTGCGGGGAGACAGCGTCTTTTTTATGTTGAAATAACGTTGTAATTCGAGGTGGGTCCAGTGGTAAAGCGGATTGCCCGGACACATATCCATGACGGACGACCATGCCTTGAATTTATCGTAATCGCAGGCGTTTCCGGTGATAAGCTCCTCGTTTATGCCCGCGCATCTCATCGCGCGCCACTTGTAATGGTCGCCGCCGAGCCAAAGCTCCGTTATGTTTTTCGGCGTTTCGTTTTTATATATCTCTTCGGGTGAAAGATGACAGTGCCAGTCGAAAATCGGTGCGTCCTTACAAAAAGCAAAAAGTTCTTTTTCCGTATTCGAATCAAGGAGAAAATCCTCGCCCATAAATTCCTTCATATCCGTCAGCTCCGATATAATATTGAATTTTATTAATAATATAATATCACACCGCGCGCGAAGTTACAAGCAAATACTTGATAAATGTGTTTCGTTGTTGTAAAATAAGGACGGAAAAGAGGAAAAATTATGAAGTATTCGCTTGCGATATTCGATATGGACGGAACAATTTTAAATACGCTTGAGGATTTAAAGGATTCTCTCAATTTCGCTCTTACACAAAACGGTCTGCCGACAAGAACGCTTGAAGAGACAAGACGGTTTGTCGGCAACGGGATAAGACGGCTTGTCGAACTCGGCGTCCCCGAAAATTCGTCAAAAGGAACAACAGAAAAAGTATTCGAATGTTTTAATGAGCATTACGCGGTTCACTGCAACGACAAAACGAGGGCGTACGACGGGATTACAGAGCTTATCAAACGCCTTGATTCGCTCGGAATTAAGACCGCCGTCGTGTCGAATAAATCGGACTACGCGGTACAGACCTTATGTAAGGATTACTTCGACGGGCTGTTCGGCTTCGCTCTCGGACTTAAAGATTCCATACGCAAAAAGCCGTACCCCGACTCCGTCAACCTCGTACTCGAAAAGTTTAATATAAAAAAAGAAAACGCCGTGTACATAGGCGACAGCGAGGTTGATATCATGACGGCGGGGAACGCGGGTATTGACTGTATTTCGGTCGACTGGGGATTCAGGACGGACGAGGAGCTTGTAAACGCCGGCGCGCGGAAGATAGTTAAAAATATGAAAGAACTTGAAAAAGAAATAACAAAACAATAATTTGTCGGGACAAATTATTGTTTCAGTGATTAGCGGTCAGTGGTCAGCAGTCAGAAATTGCCTTGTTCTGATTTTGATGATAGATAATTGAATTAAATATATTATAAAAATTCGGATTAAGACGTAGGGGAAGACATTGTCTTCCCGCGGTAAAGGCATGGATTTTTAAATATGATTTTGCTGACGGAAAACCGCAGATTTCATATTGCTGACGCATTTTTATTATTTATAAACACGTCGGTCTCATGCGGGAAGATGATATCTTCCCCTACATAAAGAATGTTTGTGTTTAGGACGATAAATTATTGTTTACGGAGGAAATATGTTATACATCGGTTGTCATTTATCGTCGTCGAAGGGTTTTCTTGCTATGGGAAAGCAGGCGTACGACATAGGAGCAAATACATTTCAGTTTTTTACGAGAAATCCGAGAGGAGGCGCGGCGAAGAGCGTCGACCCGGATGATATTTCGGCGTTTCTCGATTTCTCCAAGGAGCATAGCTTCGGCAAAATAGTCGCTCACGCGCCGTATACGTTAAACGCGTGCGCCGCGGACGAGAATATCCGCCGTTTCGCGCGCGAGACGTTCGCGGATGATTTAAAACGGATGGATATGCTTCCCGGAAATTATTATAATTTTCATCCCGGCTCGCACGTAAAGCAGGGCGTCGAAAAGGGTATAGAGCTTATTGTCGACACGCTCGATTCTGTTTTGAGAGAGGATTTGAAAACCACAGTTCTGCTCGAAACCATGGCGGGCAAGGGAAGCGAAATCGGCAGAACGTTCGAGGAGATACGCGAGATTATCGACCGCGTTAAAATGCCCGAAAAGCTCGGCGTTTGCCTTGATACGTGCCATATATTCGACGGCGGTTACGATATTGTAAATTCGCTTGACGGCGTTATTGAGGAATTCGACAGGGTAATAGGTCTTGACAGACTCAAAGCCGTTCATTTAAACGACAGCATGAACGTCCTCGGCTCGCATAAGGACAGACATCAGAAGCTGGGCGAGGGCAATATCGGCGCGGACGCGCTCATGGCGGTTGTCAATCACCCCGCGTTCGACTCCCTGCCGTTTAACCTCGAAACGCCTAATGATGTCGAGGGGTACAGGGCGGAAATTGCATTTGTAAAGGAACATTATAAACAATAATCAGTGTTCAGCGGTCAGTATATCACACAGTTTCTAACCACTGCCCACTGCCTGCTGTCCGCTGCAATAATTTATTGCGTGCAACGCGGTAAATTATTGTTTTTGAGGGTGTTGACAAATTGTTTATCCGCATATAAATATAAGTACAGGGAGTTATCCGATAGACGGTCAGCTCTTGTGGATATTAATTAAAAATAACCGCCGGCTGTGAAATGGGCGGTTATTTTTTTATGATTAAATAAAGCATAATAAGTATAAGCTAAAGCAATACTAAAAACACGATTATTTCAGTCATGGCTTTCACCCTTTCTTATTCTGTTTCAGGGCAAAAAATAACGCCCGCATTTTCTGTGAGCGTTATCATTGCAATATTGATTTCAGATACAAAATGCGGCATAGAGAGGAACGATTTTTTTATTGTCCTCAAAGCCGAAGTTTTTGGCAGAGAGCTTGATAGCATAAGCGGGCTTGTAGGTGTCCATATAGACCTTTAAGCTCTTGGCTCTGGTGTTGTCGGCAGACTTGACCTCAATGGGAATGAGCTGCCCGTCACGCTGAAT